>NZ_JBVVQC010000018.1:92835-111268 GCF_055811515.1 Mesorhizobium sp. WSM4841 | reverse complement strand
CGAGAGGACTACGAGCGGTTAAGCTGTGGGTGCCGGTCGATTTTCGCGGCCGTCGAGGTCTTGGAAAGATCGCGGCTGCTTCCAGCCGTCAGCGACAAAATTGCAAACGGTAAAGTTCGACCCCTTCTCTGCCCTTCCTTCTGAGCAGCCATACGGCAATCCGTGACCCAAACCAGCCTCTGCCACGCCGATTTGGCCGCTCGTAAGCGGACCTTCGCCGGAACCGGCATCTCTGACCCTGAGCCGCCCTCCATCAACCCGTTTCACTACCCGATAGCCGACGTTCGCAGGAACCGGTGCTGTGACGGAAAGCGGACATTGCAGGGCCACTCGAGCGCGGTCCTGACGAAGGGCATTCGCTTTGGCGGCTTTGCTTGTGGAGTGGCGCGACCTGCTAGTCCCACGCGCCTCGTCGGCGCTAGTCACTGGCGGAGCGAGCGCAATCGGCAAGGTCTAGGCTCCCGCGGCTCGGCACTCCATCACTAGTACGACCGGATGTCACGCGACTGTGAACTGGGAGTATTGGTTTACGCCTCGCGCTGTGCATCATACCCTCTTCGCAAAATCGGTGCGAAGAGCAGACCCGCTGATAATTCAGCCTGCTGGCCGGAATCACCGGGTCATGATGGAGGCCAACTGATGAATTTCGACAAGATTTCGGCCTGGGTTCCGGAGTGGTTAAGCGTCGTGAGGATCATGTCGGCGCTGCTGTTTCTGGAGCACGGAACTCAAAAGTTCTTCAATTTTCCGCCCGCTCCCGAGCCGATGCAACTGTCGGGGCCTTTTGTGATTCAGGGATTGATCGAGGTGATCGGAGGCGTGCTGCTTGCCCTCGGATTCTTCACCCGGCCCGTCGCGTTCATTCTGTCCGGCAACATGGCGGTGGCCTATTTCATGGCGCACGCGCCGCAAAACTTCTTTCCGGTTGTCAACCAGGGCGACGCGGCGATCCTCTACTGCTTTATTTTCCTGTACTTCTTTTTCGCGGGAGGCGGCGCGTGGAGCGTCGATGCGGCCCGTCGCGGAACCGGCCTCGCGACGCCCTGAATAGGATCGCGAGGAACCTCCTGGGCCGCTTCCAGCGGAGCACGTCCTGCAAGGGTGTCGAAGAGCATATGCTGTTGCCCTAGGTGGAAATGATAAGAAGTTTCGGCTGGCCCGCCGCGACGACGTCGCCGTCGCGATGTGGCGCATCTGCGAAGTGCTGGTGGGCATGTCGGACGCCCCGTGCCCGGATGAGCGCACGCGGCGACGACCTGACGTTGCTGGGCGGCGAGAGGGATTTTCTGCACCTCCTGCCGCGGAGCATTCTTGCTCGTTGGAACAGACGAGACCGACAGCAGCAATCCACCGATAGTGTTGAAAAAGTCCGGCAGAGCAGGATGATTTGCCTTCGAATCTCCATCCCGCTCCAAGTCTTTACTTGGTCGCGCGTCCGGACGGAAAACCGGCTTTTAAGCAGCCCCGGCTTTGTGCGCCAAAGGATGCCTCGGCTGGTAGAGGCCAAGCGATCCGCCACTGGGAAGCGAGACATGCGTGAGCAGGCCCCAGCCTTCATCGGTGACCGAAGTGCATTCAACATCGTGCGATTTCAGCTCTTGGATTGTGGCATTGATGTCTTCGCACATGAGATAGACTTCGTGGCTGTCGTTTTCGGCGATCGGGTGAACAGCAATCTCGGCCGGCGGCAATGCGAAGATCAACCAGCCTTCGCCAGCATCGATTGCTGGAAAACGCAGAACATTGCGAAAAAATGCGCGGTCTGCCTCGGCATCCGTGCTGTAGATGATCATGTGTGCGCCGGAAATCATGGCTCCTTACCTCCCTGAAAGTGATGCGAACAAGCTATTGCCGTTGCAAACGACGTTTCGGCGCTACCGCCGTCCACACAGCCGCTCGATATCGACAAGCTTTAGTTAGATATAGGTCGGTCGGCCGTGATTGCAGGTGCCGGAACCCGGCGTTGCTTCCATCTGGCGGAGCAGTGCTTTCATTTCTTCCGGCCGAAGCTGCCGGCCGAGCGCACCGAGCGGTGGCACGCCATGGTAGCGGCGATTTTGTCGAAACGCTGCTTCAGCGTATTGGGTGTGTCAGTCTCGGCGATCTCGTCGGCAAGATCGCCGAGCCTTGGCCGCCGCACCGTTTATCGAAAAGTGAGGCGACTGGGTACCACTCGGCCGGCGCAGAGAGCATTTCCGACGATATTCAACCTCTCGCCCCGGGGGAAACTTCAAGGGCAATCGTGACTCTGAGCTGCCCCTTTCATCAGTCTATTTCGCTGCCCGGTAGTTGACAGTCGCAGCAACCAGCGCTGATGACACCTTCTCCAGCCGTTCAAATGGGCGCGTCAAAATTCAGAGGCCCGCCCAGCAGCGGCACCCGCTCATTGGCTGCCGATCACCATGCGATTGCCCTCGCTGTCGCGAAATTCCGCCACCGTGCGGCCTGGCTGCCAGGGCGCCTCCTGCGGTTCGGTGATGATCTCGACGCCGCCCGCCTTCAGAGCGGCGATCGTGGCCTCGACATCGTCGTCGACCAGCACCAGCACCGGCTCCGCGCCTGGCGTGTCGTCGGCGCGCCTCACGAAATGCAGGTTCGTGACAGCGCCGGGAAATGTCAGCTCGATCCAGCGCCAGCCGCTATCGCCCATCTTCTCGTCGGCCGCGACCTTGCAGGCGAAATGCCTGGTGTAGAACGCCTTGGCGCGGTCCTGGTCGAATACCGGCAGTTCGGCAAACTGGATGTGCATGGTCGTCTCTCCTGCTCCTCGATGGCTGCTGCGTAGCCGTCCACAGCTGGAAGACGGATCCGGGCGGCCGAAGAGATTCATAGCGTGCGAGAATCCTTTCGGGAACGCCAAACGTCTTCTGCTCAAACCAACCATTCAGGAGACGAACGATGGGCTACAAACTCATTCGCTACAGCGTGAAAGACACCGGGCTGGAAGAGAACCGCGCGCTGGTGGCAAAGGTGTTCGAGGCGCTGGATGAGACGACGCCGCAGAGCGTGCGCTATCTCGTGCTCGAATTGGACGACGGCGAGTTCGTCCACGTCGTCGGCGAGGGAAATGACACATCCGCGCTGACCGGGCTTGCGGCCTTCGAGGCGTTCACGCAAAACCATGCGGAGCGACGTTCTACCCCGGTCCAGCGATCGCCTGCCAAAATCATCGGCAACTACCATCTGCTTGAGGACGGCAAAGCCGGATAGAATGGACGCCATGATCCCACAAAAATTCGACCGGCCGGCGCTGGAGGCGATGCTCTCCGGGTTGCGTCCCAAACTGCACCGCTACTGCGCCCGCATGGCCGGCTCGGTGATCGACGGCGAAGACATCGTGCAGGAGACGCTCATGAAGGCGCTGCAGGCGGTCGACGGTAGCCTGGCGATCGAGCGGCCCGAGCAATGGCTGTTTCGCATCGCCCACAATGCCGCGCAGGACCATCTGCGCCGGCGCCATCGGGAAAGGTCGCGCATGACCGAGACCGACATGACCACGATCGAGGATTCTTCCGGCAGCGCCGACAGCAGGCTCGCCGCGGCGACCGGCCTGCGCAGCTTCATGCAGCTTTCGGTGGCGCAGCGCGGCGCCGTGATCCTGGTCGACGTGCTCGGCCTTTCCCTGCACGAGACCTGCGAGGTGACCGGTGCGACGCTGGCCGCGACCAAGGCGGCGCTGCATCGCGGGCGGGCGCAGCTGCGCATATTGGCAGCCGAGCCCGAACAGGTGGCCGCGCCCAGGCTCGACGCCGATGACGAGCGGCGGCTGCGCCGCTATGTCGACCTGTTCAATGCGCGCGACTTCGACGCGGTCAGGGCGCTGATCGCCGAGGATATCCAGCTCGAACTCGTCAACCGCCTCCGCCTGCGCGGCAAGGCCGAAGTGTCGACCTATTTCGGCAATTACGACCGCATAAGCGACTGGACGCTATCGCTGGGTCTTGTCGACGGCAGGCCGGCGATCCTGATCCGCAATCCGCAGGAGCCGGACGGCGCCGTCCGCGGCTTCATGCTGGTCGAATGGCGGGACGAGCGGGTCGTCCAGATCCGCGACTTCCGTTACGCGCCCTGGTGCCTGGTCGATGCGGAGATCAGCACGGTGGAGGGGTAGGGGAGGGCTGGAAATGGTGCGGAGATGGCGCGCGGAGGCGTCTGTCGGGGCATATTGTGTTCCTCAAATTGGCCTCCGGCCGCCCGGCTATCCGCGCCGGCCGCCGCGCCAGCCAGCCGGCGAGACGCCCGCGAGCTTCTTGAAGCTCCGGCTGAAGGCCGCTTCGGACTCGTAGCCGACATCACGTCCGACCGTCGAGACTTTGGCCAGCCCATCAGTGAGCAGTCGTGCGGCCAGTTGCACGCGCCATCGCGTGAGATATTGCATCGGTGGGCAGCCGACGAGACGCGTGAAGCGGGCCGCAAGGACTGACCGCGAGACGCCGGTTTCGCGAGCGAGTTCTTCAATTGTCCAGCCACGCGCCGGATGCTCGTGGACGAGCGCAACAGCCCTGCCTACGGCGGGGTCGCGCAAGCCGGCCAGCCAGCCGGTCTGCTCCGGCGGCAGTGCCTCAAGATAGCGGCGAACGACCTCAACGAACATCAGTTCGCTGAGGCGCAGGCGGATGCATTCAGCGCCAGGCCGTTGAACGGACACCTCTGCCAGCGTTAGCTCGATCAGCCGGTCGAGCAGATCGCTCGGTGCGCCGGCCGCACGCCGAATGCGTATCAGCGGAGGAAGGGCCCCGAGCAGAGGATTGAACGGCCGTGCATCGCAACCAAGAAAACCGCAGACATATCTTGTCAGGAGGGGGCCGTCGCCACCTTCGTTGACCACGAAAGGCAGTTGTCCAGCCGCCATGGCGCGAAAGAAATCGAGCGAATCTTCCGGGCTCAAACCTGATCGCACTCCGGGCGCACTGCACATTGCGTATGAATCCTCATGCGGGATCACAAGTATATCGCCTTCGGCAAACTCCATCGGCGAACCCTCATCGATGCTGACCGAGCCCGATCCCTGGGTGATTATGTGGTAGGAAATCACGTGTTGGGCGCGCGGCAGGATGAGATGGGCAAATGAATCCGCCCGCGGCACTTCCACACTCCAGGGCGAAGAGGCATCGACCCAGAAGAAAAGCGCGCCGGTGAGCTTTATCACGCGCAGCACATCTGAAAGCACATCCTTGTCCGGCACCGCCGAAGGTGCGGCATCGGCAACGGCCTCTTCCGGTGGCCGCCCAGGCGATGGCGCAAGAACGGACGCTGCGGCAAGCGATTGAGACGCTGGGTCATGGAGCGTGCCCATGGCCAAGTCTACTATGCGCCGGACAGCATATCCACCGCGCATCCCGTGCAGTCCATGCGATCAACGGAGGTCGGCCATGTCTACTTATTGCTTCTTCGACGTGCGTGAAATCACCGACCAAGCCAAAGTCGAGCAGTATCTGGCAGGGGTCTTTGCAACGGTTGAACAATATGGAGGGCGCTATTTGGTGCTGGGCGGGAAATCCGACCTTGTCGAAGGAGACTGGCAGCCGGTCTATCCGGTCATCGTCGAATTTGCCGACGCCGAGCATGCCAAGCGCTGGTACTCATCGCCTGAATACGAGCCGCTGAAGGCGCTTCGCGTCGCCGGAGCCCGATCCAACGCAGTGTTCCTTGAAGGTGCCACGCCGGGATCTGTGGACGCGGCGGTCCAGACCCACCGGGGTAAGACATCGAAAACTCCGGCTGAAATCTACGACTCACTGTTCGTTCCAGCGCTGTTCCGACAATGGGGGCCTATCGTCGCCGCCGAGGCGCGAATAGGGAGGGGCGACCGCGTCATCGACATCGCCTGCGGTACGGGTGTGCTGGCGCTCGCGGCCCTCGACCGCGTTCGCGCGGAGGGCAAGGTGGTCGGGCTTGACCCCAATCCCGATATGCTTTGCGTTGCCCGCCGCAAAAGCACTCGCATCGACTGGCGAGAAGGGCGCGCCGAGCAGATTCCGTTTCCGGATGAAAGCTTCGACGCCGCAGTCAGCCAGTTCGGCCTGATGTTCTTCGAGGATCGAGCAGCCGCACTGCGGGAAATGCTGCGCGTGGTTAAGACCGGCGGCCGGCTCGCCGTCGCGGTCTGCGACTCGCTCGACCAGTCGCCCGGCTATGCCGCAGTGGCGGCTATGCTTGAACGGCTGTTTGGAAGCGACGTTGCGAACGCGTTCCGCGCGCCCTTTGCTCTCGGCAATGCAGAGTTACTGCTCTCGCTCTGCGCGAAGGCAGGCATAGAGCATGCCGAGGTGAAGCGGCACCGCGGAACGGTCCGTTTTGCCTCGATCGAGTCGCTGATCTCGACTGAAAGAGCCTGCATCTGGACGTTGGGCGGACTTTTGGACAACGAGCAGTTTAAGCGGCTTCTGGAGGAGGCCGAGCGAGCACTTATGCCTTTCGTGACAGCGGTCGGCGCCGTCGCTTTCGACATGCCGGCGCTGGTCATCACGGCATCCAAGGGCTGACGCTGGGGACCGATTTCCAGTATTCCGGCCGTCCCATGTCCCCATGGACGAGACGAATCGCGCCAGTCCACCCGAAGCGGTCGTTCCGGGCATCTACGATGCGCGTCTATTTTGCCTGCCGAAGCGAACCTAAAGATTGCTTGGACAACCAGTCTGCACCTGCTTCACCTTCCCGCGTAGTTCTTAGTCGACACGCACGCGGCGCGTCACCTGGCCATTGCTTTCCCAGTATGTGTGTTTCTTGGCAATCAAGGGATCGTCCATTGCCGGTTGAACTTGTCCCGTGGTGCTGACCGCGCGCGAGGTCACCGTGTGTTCGCCGGGAGAGGGATTTGCCCAATCCAGGGACCATATCTTCCAGGCGTGTTCGGCCTCCTCACTGCGGTCAATGATCGCCGGTGCCCATGGCGCTTGATCGATTTGCACTTCGACCCGGTCGATCGGTGCCCCCCAAGCTGCCCCAATGACGCGGTAGTCTGAGTCCTTCCGGGTGACCTTTGCAGGCGCGGACTTTATCCGTGCCCGGCCGACTGAGTTCTCGGTCCACACGGTCTCGCCGTTGTGCTCTTCCTCCCGGATGGTGACATAGTCACGGGCCATCAGAAGGCTCATGAAGCGGGTGTCGCGAACCTCGATGCGTTCCAGCCACTTGACGTTGGCGATCCCGTACCAGCCGGGAGCAATCAGCCGCAGCGGAAAACCATTGGCCGGCGGCAAGGCGGCTCCGTTCATTTCATAGCAGAGCAGATTGTCGGGATTCATCGCGTCGGCGAGTGACATGCTGCGAGCGAAGTTCTGCTGCATCTTGACGTCGCGTATCGGAACCTCGCCCTTGTCAGTACCGAAAAAGACGACCTCGATGCCCTTCTCCATAACGCCGGCTTCCTCGAGGATCGGGGCGAGCGGCGTCCCTGCCCAGCGGGCATTGCCGATGCCGCCAGTGAAAAAGGGAAACCCGTGGTTGCCCGAGCATTCCACTGTGAAAACGACCTCCTGCCGCGGTCGCGCCCTGATGTCGGCGAGCGTCAATTTCAAGGGCTTCTTGACCAGGCCTCCGATCTCCATGGACCATGTCTTCTCGTCGATCGTTGGCCGGTTGAAATGCGAGATGCTGAAGAACTTGTGGTTTGGAGTTATCCAGCTATCCAAATCCTCCCAGACAAGCTGCTTCTGGATACCGACCGGATCGGGATTTTCGGTCGGCTGGTCCAGCCACGCAATAACCTCCTCGCTCGGCCGTGTTGGAAAAGCGTAAGCCCGACGCGAGGTATAGAGAGCAGCAATTGCGGCAAGAGCCGCGCTTCCTTGAACAAGAAGTTCTCTGCGCTGAAAATCAGGCATGTTGTTTACCTCCCAGTTGATCCGGAACGGGCTGCAACGTGCCTTAGGCCGTAGCCTGATCACGGATAGGCGACACAATATGAGGTCTGCCCAGCCGGAAGTATCCGGATAGGTCAGACAATCACCGACGCAAGTCAAGCATGTGAAGCATTGGACGAAACTCTCGCTTGGGTTTCGCATTTTTAAGGGTGCGCCTTTGAGAGGGAAGAGTCCAGGTGTATGATGATGGTCTAATATTTCGACATCAGGGAGGACAGCGTGACGTCTTGGGAAATCAAGGGACGCGAACTCGTCAATTGCACCTGCGAATATGGCTGCAACTGTCAATTCAATGCGTTGCCCGACAAAGGCCATTGCCATGCCGTTGCCGGCATTCAGATCGATGAGGGTCATCATGGCGAAACCGCTCTCGATGGCCTGCGGATCGCCGCGATCTTCAAATGGCCTGGCGCGATCCACGAAGGCAATGGCGAAGCCATCGCTTTCGTCGACGAGAATGCAACCGACCGGCAGCGTAACGCGCTGCTGCGCATCATGACCGGCCAGGACACCGACCCGTTCGCGACGATGTTCGCCGTCTACGCCTCAACCGTGACAAAAATGAATGAGCCGGTGTTCACGAAGATCGATCTCGACCTCGATATTGACGGCCGCAGGGGCCGCATCTTCGTCAAGGACTACATCGAAACGGTCGGCGAACCGATCCGCAACAAGGTGACGGGTGCGGACTCGCGCGCGCAGATCGTGTTGCCGAACGGCTTCGAATATGCGGTCGCCGAGATCGGCAGTGCTTCGAGCACAACCAGCGGCCCGGTTCAGGTGACCACGAAGGACAGTTACGGCCAGTTCGCGCGGCTGCATCTCAACAATCACGGGGTGGTGCGAGCCTGACGCCTCGCATGAACGGCGCGTCGCCACTGGAACGCCTGCTCAGACGCGACCGCGTCATCACGATTGCGGGCGTGGTGGCGCTGTGCCTGCTGGCCTGGCTTTACATCGTCGCCGGTGCAGGGCTCGGCATGAATGCGTGGGAGATGTCGAGGCTCGCGCTGTTCCCCCACCAGCAAACTGCCGGCGTGACCTCCGATATGCCCGGCATGGATATGTCTGGCATGAATATGTCTGGCATGGACATGCCCGGCATGGACATGAGCGCGATGGCCGCAGCGACGGAACCGCGGGTCTGGGGGGCCGCGAACTGGGCGCTGATGATCGCCATGTGGTGGGTCATGATGATCGCCATGATGTCGCCGAGCGCGGCGCCGACCATCCTGCTCTATGCGAGCGTGCATCGCCGTGCGCTCGCACAGGGCCAGATCCAGGACAAGCTCGCGCCCACCGGCGTATTTATGGCAGGCTACCTCCTGGTCTGGCTGGGGTTCTCCGTTGCGGCGACCGCGTTGCATCGGCTGCTCGAACGCGAAGCCTTCGCTTCCGCGACGCTGATGAGCTCACAAAGCCGCTGGCTTTCAGCCATCGTCCTGATCGCCGCGGGCCTCTATCAGCTCTCGCCGCTCAAGAACGCCTGCCTGTCGCATTGCCGGGCACCGACGGCGTTCCTTGCCCGACACTGGCGTCCCCACGCACTCGGCGCGCTGCGTTTGGGCGCACTGCACGGGGCGTTTTGTGTCGGATGCTGCTGGATGCTGATGGCGTTGTTGTTCGTGGGGGGCATCATGAACCTGGTGTGGGTTGCCGGGCTCGCCATTCTGGTGCTGGTAGAAAAGGCGTTTCCTGCCGGCCAGCGGGTTGGCCGGGCGGCCGGCATCGTCCTGATCGCCTGGGGCGGCGCAACGCTTTTGGTCTGACGACCAGAAGACGCAGAAAATTTGCGAGCGGGTGCTGCCCTATCCGGTTGATGCCAAAAACCGGTGCACAACGAACTGGATCCAAGAACGTCATTCCGGCGATTTGCGACCAAGAGTAATCGCGGCTCACAATTCCTTTTCGGCCAGTTCGCGAAACGCGTCGGGGACCGAGCGCGACTGCCCAAGCGCGACCGAGGCATAGCCGACCGCCTCCCAGCCGAAGCGGTCGCGGATCTTGTCGATGGCGCGGTCGGCGGTCCAGCGCGCCGCGCCCTTCCTGGTGCCGGGGCGGCGGCGGTCGTCGTCGAGGCCGAGCGGCAGTTCCAGCTGCAGGGCCGGTTGCTTTTCCAGATGCGAGACGGCGATCGCCAGCAGCGAGATGGTCTTCTCGTGCGGATGATCGGCAAGCACCTTGCGCACCAGCGCCTCGGCGATCTCGGCCAGCATCGCGGTTGCCGAAATCGGCTGGTCGAGCGTGATCGAGCGCGTCACCGAGCGCAGATCGGCAAAGCGAACGCGAACCGTCACGGTGCGGCCGGGCCGCGATTTCGCCCGCAGCCTGGTGGCGACCCTGTCGGCCAGATGCAGCAGCGCCGGCACGAAGATTTTTGCCTCGGCCGGCTTCCTGCCGAGCGCCGATTGTGCGCCGGCCGATCGCGCCCGGCGCTGCGTCTCGAGCTTGCGCGGATCGCGGTTCCAGGCCAGCGCGTTGAGTTTTTCGCCCGCCGCCGGCCCGAGCAGGCGCTCCAGCGACCAGCCAGGCGTCTTCGCCAGTTCGCCGATGGTGTTGACGCCGATGCCGGCCAGCCGCTCCCTGGTCACCGGGCCGACGCCCCACATCAGCTCGACCGGCAGATCGTGCAGGAACTCCAACTCGTGGCGTGGATCGACGACCACCAGCCCGTCGGGCTTGGCCACTTGCGAGGCGATCTTGGCCAGGTGCTTGGTGCGCGCCACGCCGACCGAGATCGGCAGGCCGAGCTCCGCCCGCACGCGGCGGCGGATGGTTGCGGCGATCTCGGCCGGCGGACCGAACAGATGGGTGCAGCCGGCGACGTCGGCGAAGGCCTCGTCGATGGAGATCCGCTCGACCATCGGCGTGAAATCGCCAAGCACCTTGATGGCCGCGTCGCCGAGCCGCTGATAATCCTTGAAATGGCCGCCGACGAAAATCAGCCCGGGGCAGAGTTCCCGGGCGCGCCGCCCCGGCATGCCGCCACGCACGCCAAAGGCCTTGGCCTCGTAGGAAGCGGCCAGCACCACACCGCCGCCGACGGCGATCGGCTTGCCGCGCAGGGCCGGGTCGAGCAACTGTTCGACCGAGGCATAGAAGGCATCCAGATCCGCGTGGAGGATGTTGGCTTCCATCCGGCCCGTTCGCCCGCGGCGGTTCGAACGCCGCATGTCTTGAGGTTTGTATGGAACATAAAGAGAACATTGCGGGTGGATTGTCAAGGAGCGTGGAGGGCAGGTGGAGGGCAATCGCTTCAGGTTTGCGCTGCCCCTCATCGCCCTGCCGGGCACTTCTCCCCGTATAGGGACGGGGAGAAGGACGCTCTCATCGATGGTTTCGCCAATCACCAACGTTGCAGGAAAGTGCCGGGGTTACGGACAGCCCCCTTTGCCCCGTCACTATACGGGGAGAAGGTGCCGGCAGGCGGATGAGGGGCAGCGCCGACTTCGGCAATCAGCCGATCGAGCGCTACAGCGCCATCTTATAGCCGAGATGGCTGGCGGTGAAACCGAGGCCCTCGTAGAAAGCGTGCGCCTTCCGTCGGCTCTTGTCGGTCGTGAGCTGAACGAAGCTGCAGTTGCGTGCACGGCATTCTTCAACCGCCCATTCGATCATCTGCTTGCCGACGCCGCGAGACCGCCATTGCCGGGCGACGCGAACACCTTCGATCTGGCCGCGCCAGGCGCCTTTCCTCGAAATGCCCGGGATGAAGCTGAGCTGCAGGGTTCCGACCACTTGTCCGGCTTCGACGGCCACCGCTAGCAGCTGGTTGGGATCGGCTTCGATTGCTCGGAACGCATCGAGGTAGGACGGCGCGAGCGGCGTCGACGGGTCCTCCCGACCAGCACCGAGCGCATCGTCGGCAAGCAGTGCGACAATCGCCGGCAGATCGTGCGCTTGCGCGCGACGGAATTTGATCTCGCTCATCGAGTGGACATACGGTGTGGATTTGGTGACGGCAAGTGCGGTCCAGCTATGCGCGACAGGCGCGTCGCGGTGCGGGCGACCGGCGCCAGGCATTCGCGGCTGATGGCGTCTGCGACCTCCAGCTTACGCCGCCTGCCGTGCCCAGAGGCGGTGGCCGTAGCGGCGGAAGAAGCGCGCCAGGAGCCGCTGCTGCCTGGCGCGGGCGAGATCGGCGCCGCGCCTTTCCTGGCGCCAGCGCGGCATGTTGCGGAACAGCGCAATGAAGCGGGCGGCGTCCTCGAGCGCCTCCTCGGCCGACTGCGCCGGGCGGATCGCCGCCAGGAACAGCGCCTCGCCATGCTTCAGCCGGTCGACGATCGCTTTGCGCTGGTCATGGCCCAGACGGCCCTTGCCTATGCCGTCGTGGCGGATGGCGGCGAAGGACGCCAGCATGGCCGGGCTGTCGCCAGTATAGCCGCAATCGCGGGCGAACTGGGCGGAGAGGGCGTCCATCTTCGTCTCCTTGATTGGCGGCCGCGACGGAGGCCCGGCCCTGCCGCCTATCTGATCGTCCGCGGCGGCGTTATCAGTCGATCCGATATATAAGCATAACTCAAAAATTGACACAAGTTAAACTTTTGCACGGTGTGAGCGGAACTGACTCGACTCTTCGGGAAAAACCCCTAATGATGTGAACAAAACAGGAACTGAGGCACTAGGGACGATGGCATTGCCGGGCAAGGAAGCGACGATCGCCGAGGTCGTCTCGATCGCGGTCGAGTGTATCGATTGCGGCCGCAACAGATGGTGGAAGCCGGCGGAGCTGAAGCGCTTCGGGGTGACCGCGCAGACGCCGCTGGCGGCGCTTTCGGGGCGCCTTCGCTGCTCGGCCTGCCGCGCCGACGGGCTGCCGGGCGCGGCGATCTCGATCCAGGCGGCGTTCATCGACGAGCAGCAGCAGCGCCGCGCCGAAGCGCGGATGCTTGGCGAGCGCGAGATTCCGCTGGAGAGATCCAGGCGGGCTTGATGGAAGAAACGCCATCTCCCCCGCAAGGGGGGGATAGTGCCTGCCGCCGCCCTAGTACCCCAGCAGTTCCTTGAGCGGGATGACGCGCCAGACGTGCTTGATCGCATAGCGGTTGAAGGTCAGCGTCTTCGGCGGATTGTACTGCTCGACGACCAGCTCGGCGGCGGTGCGCTTAACCAGTTTTTTGATGAAAGCCTTGCCGTTGCGCTCGTGTTCCTCGGGGAACATCTCGATCACCACGTGGTCGCCGGGCACGGCGTCGCGGCCGCCGCAATAGAGCATCTCGCCGGGCTCGTAGCGCGGCACCATCGAGTCGGAGAGCACATGCAGCGCGAACACCTTGCGCAAATGGGCGATGCCGGGCGGGCGCTGGACATAGCCGGCGACTTCGCCGTTGAAGGTGAAGTCGCCGTCGTCGCCGCCGACCGCCGCACCGAGAAGCTCGATGTCCATCGGGCCGGCGGGCAGGGGGGCGGCGTCGGTGACGATCTCGGCGTCGGCGACATTGTCGGCGTCGTCGAGGAAGACGACCTCGCCCTTGCCGAGCGCCACCGGGTCGACGCGCAGGAAGGCGGCGGTCTTCAAAAGGTTCTCGGTTTTTGGCAGGTTGCGGCCGGTTTCCCAATTGCCGACGGCGGCGACGTCGGTGTCGTTGTGCTCGGCAATGTGGCGCATCACCAGGCCGCGCTGCTTGCGCGCCTTGCGGATCGCCGCCCCGACCTTGATCGACAATGAGGTTTTCGCCATGGCGGCCATCTGAAACATAAGAATCGGTTTCGTCCATGAAAGAATGGCTTGCATAAATTTTTGAGTTATGCTTATATACAGCCATGCACAAGCCACGTCGCCCCATCTTGTTTTCCCATCCGTCCCGGCTGTCCTCCTCCCCGGCCGGGACGAAGCCCGAGGCTAGCGCCTCGGCTCCGGTTGCCCTGCCGTCGGCGGCGGCGGCGACCGGAACGGCCGGAGCCGTTCCCCGCACGGCTCCGGCCACGAATTTCCGCAAATGCAATGCCGGCCTTTCGTGCATCCGCACCGAGGACGGCACGGTCATCGTCTTCGACCGGTGCACGGGCAGGGCGGTTTCCGGCGCCACAAGCGAGGCGGCCGGGGCGAAGCTTGGCCGCCGAAGCTGCGTCCCTCTCCCCGTGCCGGCAGGCGGGGCGGCACCATCGCTGGGCTGCTCGGGCAGTGCCGGCAATGACCTGGGGAGAGGCAATCGGCGACGTCGCGCCGCCCCTCACCTGCCTGCCGGCATCCTCTCCCCGTGAACGGGGAGAGGGACGCAGCTTCGGCATCTACGCAACCTTTCAATGGATCAACATCATGCCCGTCTATACCGACACGGAATTGCAAAGCATCGCCCGCACCCCGGCCAGGCTGGCGCCGCCGGTCTGGCTGCCGCAGCGCCAGTTCGTGCGCGAGATCCACGGGCACGAGGCCCTCAAGGTGCCGGCACCGCGCCCCGTTGCAGCCGTCGGGCGCCCGCCGCATGTCGCGGCCATGCGCTTCATCGACTGCCTGTTCAACCGCTGCCGCGCGCCGCTCGATCTGACGCTCGAGGAAGATCCCGAAAACGACGCACCGGGCAGCCGGCCGGCACTGGACATGCTGTGCTGCGGCCTGCGCACGCGGCCGCTGAAAAGCTACTGCGCCTATCACGCGGCACGCTTCTGCGACCATCGCCGTACGGCTCTCGCGGATGCAGCGTGAGCGGCATCGGTCGAGATTCTTCTCGCCAAGCACGGCGGCCTGGTTCCTCTCCCCCACTGCGTGGGGGCGAGGAACCCAGGTTCTGCAAAGGCAGCAAATCAAACGAGGAGACTGTCCATGAGCAAGAAGACCGCCAAGGTCAAGGCGCCGAAGGCACCCAAACTGGCAAAAGGCGAGGCCGAGCAGGTGCGCATCCGCAAGGAGGTCGGCCATGATTTCGCGCTGAAGGACGACGCCTTCGGCCGCAAGCGGCTGGCGACCGGCACGCTGGAGGCGAGGCGCATCTATGAGGTTTCCAATGACAGCTCGACCGGCGGCATTGTGCGGGTGCGCAATGTCGACCCGCTGACCGGCATCACCTCGCTGTCGCGCCAGCAGCGCGAGGCGGGTATGCGCTACCGCGAGGATTTTCGCGTCTCGGCGCAGGACGGAGTCAGGCCGATGGCGCTGACCGAGCGCGTCGACGGCGGCCGCATCGGCGGCGGCGTTGCCGACCGCATCCTGTCCGCCGGCCGCTCTTATGGCGACGCCACCAGGGCGCTTTCGCATTGGGAGGTGTCGGGCGTGGTGCAAAAAGTCTGCTGCGCCGGCGAAACGGTGAAGAGCCTGGCCGAACAGACCGGCGAGCCGCGGGATGTTCTATCTAAACTGCTCAAGATCGGGCTGGATTTGTTGGCGGTGCATTACGGGATGATGCTGATGCGGCGGCCGCGGGGGTAGAGGGCAAACGGGGCGGGCGCTATGAACTTTTCATGCCATCAGAGGCTGCCTACTGACCAAGAGATGTGAGGGTTGGCAATGCGTTTCATGGGCGTTGTTTTGGGGGCAATCTTAGCGATCGTCGGCATTGTTGCGGCAACGGCGGCTGTGTCCAGCACCCATCCGATTTTTAATGTCTCGCTTGTCTTTGCGCTCTTGTTTGCCGCCGCAGTGCTATGGGCTCATCTAAAGCCCCAGAAGCGAATGTAGCTAAGCCGCATCCTGATTTTCGGGGCGCGCAGCGGGCCTCGATCGGCCAGCGTCCTCCAATTGAAGGGCGCGGGCTTCTCGACGGCCTGTTACGGTGCGCCATTGCTGGTAGATCGCCATGCCAAAGCCACCGCTAGACCCTCATTTCGCAGACGTGGCGCCGACGTCTTCGGTGCTGACCGCGTATGACGAGCACTGCATGCTGACTTACATGCGGCTGCTCGATGCTTCGGCGGACGGCGCCGATTGGCGTGAGGTCGCCCGCAGCGTTCTGCACATTGACCCGGAGCAGGAGCCGCAACGGGCATTCCGGGCTTGGGCGACGCATCTGGCGCGTGCCCGCTGGATGACCGGCAATGAGGGTTCGTGCCGATCGGCACGATAAGCGGCACGGAATAACGCCGGAGATTTTTCGTGGAACTACCATCCCGGTCTGCCCGTTTAGACAGGAAACTAATTGGGAACCGCCCGATGAACTCTTGGCAAATCAACACTTTGGAGGCGTGCTGCCTTCTTGCCGTTCCGCTGTCGATGATCCTTACGGTTCTGGTAGCGGGTCTCATCCTTGGCTGAATCCCCGCTGCACTGTCCAGTGACGAACACTCTTCCCGGCCCGCATCGTGGCACGGGGCAATCGTAGGGCCTCTACCTTGGCATTCTGCGGCGATCAGGCGCCGTGGCGGGCACATGATCTCGCTCACCGTATACTTATGGGGGACTGTTAAGAGACAGGATTAACGCGTATGTGCGAGCCAGGGTTAACAAAGGGTTTTCCGGTGACGCCGCTTCAAATCACCTCCATCGTGGCCGAACTCGCGGTCTCCTACGTCACGATTGCACTCACCTACCTGGCAGCTGTGTACGCGATTTGCTCCCGCTACTAGCCGCCGCGCGCCCAGCCGGCTTCCAGCACGCGAGGCCTGTCGCCCGCAAGCGATCCACCAGCCTCAATCCTTGGCGCGCTCCACATACGCGCCATCGGCCGTCATCACCACCACGCGGGTGCCGGCGCTGATGTGCGGCGGCACCAGCGTGCGCACGCCGTTGGATAGCGTCGCCGGCTTGTAGGACGAGGACGCCGTCTGGCCCTTGGTCACCGGCTCGGTCTCGACCACCTCGAAGGTGGCGCGCTGCGGCAGCACCAGCGAGATGGCGATGCCGTTGTACTGGGAAACCTGCACCGCCATGCCTTCCTTGAGATAGGGCGCCATCTCGCCGACCACGCTTTCCGGCACCGCGACCTGGTCGTAGCTTTCCGGGTTCATGAAATGGAAGCCTTCTGCGTCGCGGTAGAGGAAGGTGTGCTCGCGCTCCTCGACATAGGCGCGCTCGACCTGCTCTGTGGTGCGGTAGCGCTCCGAAACCTTCACCCCGTCGGAGATACGGCGCATGTCGAGCTGGGTCACCGGCGTGCCCTTGCCCGGATGGATGTTTTCGGCAAAGAGGATCACATAGAGCTTGCCGTCCTTTTCGACGACATTGCCTTTGCGTAGGGAACTGGCGATGACCTTCACGGGCTTTATTCCTAAGAGCGTTGACTGGGCTGGGAGCGCCGACCGGCGCAAATCGACTGCGGGAGCCGTTCGGTGCGGCCTAGCGCATCTTGGCGGCAATCGCCAGTCCTCCATGCAAATCCTGTCGTCATGACCGCCGCCTCGCCCTGGTGGACGCCTGATGTTCACGCCGACCGCCGGCCGCGGCTGATCCTGCGCAATGCCATCACTGCGGCCCTGCGCGACTGGTTTGCCCGCCGCGATTTCATCGAGGTCGAGACTGCGGCGCTACAGGTCTCGCCCGGCAACGAGGCGCATCTGTCGGCCTTCGCCACCGAGGCGATCGGGCCGGACGGGCAGCACCGGCCGCTCTATTTGCACACCTCGCCGGAATTCGCCTGCAAGAAGCTGCTCACTGCCGGCGAGACGCGCATCTTCAGCCTGAGCGCCGTCTATCGCAACCGCGAGCGCGGTCCGTTGCATCATCCGTCCTTCACCATGCTCGAATGGTACCGGGCTAACGAGACCTATGAGAGCCTGATGGAGGATTGCGCCGGGCTTGTCGCGCTGGCCGCCGAGCGCGCCGGTGCAAAACGTTTCGCCTTTCGCGGCCGCGAGGCCGATCCGTTCGTCGAGCCCGAACGGTTGAGCGTCGCCGATGCCTTCATGCGCCATGCCGGCATCGACCTGCTGGCCACGGTCGCCGCCGACGGCAGCACCGATCGTGAAGCGCTGCACGCGGCTCTGCTCCAGGCGGGCTTACGCACCGCGCCCGACGACAATTGGGCCGATCTGTTCAGCCGGGTGATGGTGGAAAAGATCGAGCCGGCGCTGGGGCAGGGGCGCGCCACCATCCTTTACGGCTATCCGATTTCGGAGGCCGCCCTTGCCCGGCCGAGCACGGATGACCCGCGGACCGCCGAGCGCTTCGAACTCTATTGCTGCGGCATCGAACTGGCCAATGCGTTCGGCGAGCTGACCGACGCCGCCGAGCAGCGCCGGCGCTTCATCCTCGAGATGGACGAGAAGGAGCGTATCTATGGCGAGCGCTATCCGATCGACGAGGATTTCCTCGCCGCACTGGCCATGATGCCGCAGGCGAGCGGCGCCGCACTCGGCTTCGACCGGCTGGTGATGCTGGCGACGGGGGCAATGCGGGTCGAGGATGTGATGTGGACGCCGATGGCGGGGTGAGGCGAGGCCTGTGCTCTACGGCGCCCCCCTCTGTCCTGCCGGACATCTCCCCCACAAGTGGGGAGATCGGCAGTTCCGCCGGCAGCGCCTCTTTTTCGAGGTGGGCGATTGGCGAAATCAAAGATGACGGCCGATCTCCCCCCAAGTGGGGGAGATGTCCGGCAGGACAGAGGGGGGCGCTGTCCCGCCGACCTGTCCGCCGCCAGCCTTGCCGTGGTTTCCATCCACCCCTACCGCCCCATCAGCAAATTAACGATGAGCTG
>NZ_JBVVQC010000018.1:51720-92735 GCF_055811515.1 Mesorhizobium sp. WSM4841 | reverse complement strand
GCCGACCTGTCCGCCGCCAGCCTTGCCGTGGTTTCCATCCACCCCTACCGCCCCATCAGCAAATTAACGATGAGCTGCTGAAGATTGCCGCGCGGGGCGAATTCCACCCGGTCGAAATCGCGGCTTGCCTGCCGCTGCGCCTGGGAGAGTTCGGCAAGCCGCCTTGTCATTTCGGTCCTGATCTTGCTGCAGCCGGGATCGTCGGGGACGGACAGGCCGATGGTCGCCGTCTCGATCTTGCGGGCCATGTCGACGATGATGTCGCCATGCACCTTTTCATGGGCGGCGAGGCCAGCGGCGAAAACGTCCCAACTCTTCTGCACGGCGGCCGGCACCGGCCCGGACGTTTTGGGCAAGGTGTAGGTTATGATGAGCTTCGGCCGCGCCGACACCAGCACGCAGGCGTTGCCTTGTCGCTGATAGTCCCTGACCCAGGTCAGCTTGAAATTGGTGTAGGCCATGGCGCGGACCTTGCCCTTGCCGATCATCGGCCCGCGCTCGCCCATCGAGGCGTGGAGCTGGGGACCGGTTTGCCCTGAAACGGCGTAGGTCTCGACCTTCTCGACCGGCTTCCATCCCGCCTGCGCTGGCGATGCCAGCAAACAGGGCAGGAGCAGATATATCAGAACGGCTGTTTTCATGCGAATCCCCGGGCCGATACCTTTGGTGCGCTTGAGATCATCAACGCGTGGCCGGAATGCGGTCAAGGCGCCGTTGCCAGACACGGCGTTCGCATTTCGCGTCGAAAGAACCAATCAACGGCGATGTGCCGCAAACTCAATCCGCTTGAAGGGCTCGTTTTGAAATCTTCTTTCTGATCTAATTCTATAAACTAAGTAGACTTAATACACAGAAGCCGTTTTGCGAGGAGCCCAAAATGTCGAAAACCCTGGTGGTGGGGCTGTCGGGCAACCTGACCCGTCCGTCCAAGACCAAGGCGTTCATCAGCCACATCGTCGCTGAGGTGGCGAGCAGCACCGGTGCAGCCTCGACCGTTTTCGACATCGAGGATCTCGGTCGGTCCTTCCCGCAGGCAAGGCGTATTGGCGAGCTGGATCCGTCGGCCAGAAATATCGTCGAGCAATTGCTGGACGCCGATGTCCTGGTGATTGGCTCGCCGACTTTCAAAGGCAGCTACACCGGGCTTTTCAAGCATTTCTTCGACCTGCTCGATCCGTCATCCCTGAGGGGAAAGCCGGTCATCCTTGCTGCGACCGGCGGCGGCGATCGTCATTCACTGGTTGTCGAACATCAGCTGCGGCCGCTGTTCGGCTTTTTCGAGGCGCTGACCCTGCCGACCGCGATCTACGCCTCCGACAAGGACTTCGCCAACGGCGTGCTGGTGTCCGAAGCCATCCATGCTCGCGCCACGCAAGCGGTCGCCGAAGCATGCCGGGTGGTGCCACGCAGCGTCGGTCTTGCCGCCTGAACACCGGCCAGTGACCCTCGATGCCCTTTCCGCACAGCTCAGAAGGAGCCCGCAATGACCAGATCCAGCAAGTCCAGGCAGATCAAGCTTGGTGCTTTCCTGCCCGGTGGCGGACAGCATATCGCAGCCTGGCGCCATCCTAACGCTCCGGCCGACGGCGCGACGAATTTCGAGTTCCATAGGCAGCTCGCGCTGACCGCCGAGCGCGGCCTGTTCGACGCCTATTTCCTCGCCGACAATCTGACCGTCGGCCTTGGCGCCCGCGAAGGCGGCAATGCCAAGATCGCCGGGTTCGAGCCGGTGACGCTGTTCGCCGCATTGGCGCCGCTCACCACGCATCTGGGCTTCATCGCCACCGCCTCCACCACCTATGAGGAGCCCTATACGCTCGCCCGCAAGTTCGCCTCGCTCGACCTGCTGTCGAATGGCCGGGCCGGCTGGAATGTCGTGACCTCAGCGGGCGACGAGACCGCGCGCAATTTCAACCGCGAGACGCAGCCTGCCCACGCCGAGCGCTATGCCCGGGCGCATGAGCATGTCGAGACGGTCAAGGCGCTGTGGGACAGCTGGGAAGACGATGCCTTCATCCGCGACAAGAAGTCGGGGCGCTTCTACGACAAGGATAAGCTTCACGACATCGACCACAAGGGCCGGCATTTCAGCGTCAAAGGCCCGCTCAATGTGCCGCGCCCGGTGCAGGGTCACCCGGTGGTGGTGCAGGCCGGGCAGTCGGAGGACGGCCGCAGGCTCGCCGCCCATTCGGCTGAGGTCATCTTCACCGCCCATCAGAATCTCGCCTCGGCGCAAGAGTTCTACCGCGACATCAAGGCGCGCGTGACGGCGGTCGGCCGCGATCCCGGACAGGTGCTGATCATGCCGGGCGTAGCTCCCTTCGTCGGCCGCACCGAAGAGGAAGCCCGCGCCAAGTACCAGCAGCTGAACGACCTGATCCTGCCCGAGGACGGCGTGGCCCTGCTCAACGGGCTGGCGGGCCAGACGCTCGACATCAGCGGGTATCCGCTCGACGGACCGCTGCCGCCGAGCAAGGAAACCGAAGGCATGAAGAGCCGCCAGGCACTGATCCGCCAGATTGCCGACGAGCACGACTTCACCATCCGCCAGCTCTACCAGTGGGTGGCGACGGCCCGCGGCCACTACACCGTCATCGGCAGCGCGGTGCAGGTCGCCGATCAGCTGGAGGAATGGTTCGGCAACGACGCCGCCGACGGATTCAACATCCTGCCGCCCTGGCTGCCTGGCGCGCTCGACGATTTCGTCGACCTGGTGATCCCCGAGCTGCAGCGCCGGGGCCTGTTCCGCACCGCCTACGAAGGCAGGACGCTGCGCGAGAATCTCGGCCTCAGGCGGCCGGAAAACCCCTGGACCGCCGGCCGCTCCAAGGTGCTGGCCGCCGAATAGATTCTCTTAAAGCAAAGGGCAGGACGATGAGTTTGCAACACATCGAGCAGCGGGTCACGATCGGTACACATGACGGCAGAACCAGCCTTGGCGCCGTTTTCCCGCGCCTGGCCAACCGGACTGTCGTCCGCTTCCTGTCCCGCTACGGCATCCTGATCGGCTTCCTCGCGATCTGGCAGGTCTCGAGCCGCGCGGGATGGGTCAACGCCGCGGTGCTGCCGCCGATCGACACGATCGTCTCCGCATTGTGGAACGGTCTGGCCGGCGGCACTTTGCTCGGCGACATCGCCATCAGCCTGCAGCGCGCCGGCCTCGCCTTCGCGGCGGCGGCGGCGGTTGCCATCCCGCTTGGTCTGTTCATGGGCCAGGTGCGCGCCGTCGAAACCGCGCTTGATCCGATCCTGCAGGTCTTCCGGCAGACCTCGGCGCTGGCGCTCTATCCGGTGTTCATCCTGCTGCTCGGGCTGGGGGAGGCATCAAAGGTCTTCGTCATCCTCTGGGCGACGCTGTTTCCGCTGCTGCTCAACACCATCAGCGGCGTCAAGCAAGTCGATCCGAAACTGCTTGAGATGGCCCGGGTCTATGGCGCCGCGCGGCTCACCGTGTTTCGCCGTGTCGTGCTTCCAGGGGCCGTCCCGTCGATCTTCGTGGGCTTAAGGCTGAGTGCGACCACGGCGCTCTTGCTGCTGATCGCCTCCGAAATGATCGGCGCCAACAAGGGCATCGGCTTCCAGGTGATGAACGCGCAGTACAACTTCCAGATCCCGCTGATGTTTGCGGCGATCGTCATCCTCGCCGGCCTCGGCCTGATCGCCAACCAGGCGCTGGTCAGCCTGCAGCGGCGGCTCTGCCGCTGGAGCAATCCCATCGACTGACCAGCCTTCACCATCCTCTTCAACAGGCACCACCCTCTCCAACAGGAAAGACCGGACCCATGCCAATCACTCGCCGTTCCCTGCTTGCGGGCGCTCCCTTTGCCGCCGGCATCATCGCCGCCGGCCTGCCCCGCTTCGCCGTTGCGCAAGCCGCGCCGGTCACGTTGCGCTACCTCGCCAGCCGCGGCAGCATCTCGCCGCATGAGCTGGCGGAGGCGCTCGGCTATTTCAAGGGCCTCGGCGTCAAGCTGGAGAATGTCGGCTACTCCAGCGGCGGCCCGGAATCGCTGTTCGCGCTCGCCTCCGGCAGCGTCGATCTCGGCTCGGCCGCGACCGCTGCGGTGATCAATTCGATCTCCGGCGGCAACGACTTCGTCGCCGCCTATCCAAGCAACGGCATCAACAGGCAAGTGCGCAGCGTCTTCTACGTGCTGGAAGACAGCCCGATCAAATCGATTGCCGACATCGCCGGAAAGACCATTGCGGTCAACACGCTCGGCGCCCATCTCGACTACACCGTGCGCGAGGCGCTGCACGGCGTCGGCCTGCCACCGGATGCCGCCAACCTCGTCGTGGTGCCCGGGCCGCAGCTTGAACAGACCTTGCGGTCGCGTCAGGTCGATATCGCGGCACTGGGCTATTGGCAGGCGACGTTTGCCGGCGCGCTGGTCGACAATGGCGGCGTGCGCGGCGTGTTCAACGACACCGACGTGCGGGGCCACGGGGCGGGGGGCGCACTGGGCGGGCGGCGCGCCTCCACCCGGGCCCTGCGGGCGGGGCCCCGAATTTGCGGCCCCCTGTGGGCGGGCGCCGCCGAGGGGCCGCGCCAGAACCCGGACGAGGCGCGCAAGGTGCTCGCGGACATCCTCGACAAGCGCGGCGAAAATGGCGAGCTGGCGCGCTACTGGACCGGCTTCGGCCTGCGTGAAGGGGCGAAGGCTGACGACCGCGACATCGACTTCTGGGTCAGCGTGCTGGAACGCGACGGCCGCCTGCCCAAGGGCAAGCTGAAAGCCGCTGATATCCTTTACCGGCGCGGCGAAACGAAAACCAACTGACCGGGAGACGGGCCATGGCCACCACAAGCGGCGGCGAGGTCACGATACGTGACCTCTCCAAATCCTTCACCCTTGGCGGGCGCCCGCTTGCCGTGCTGAGGGCGCTCAACCTCGACATCCGCTCCGGCGAATGCCTCGTCATTGTCGGCGCCAGCGGATCGGGCAAGACCACGCTGCTGCGCATTCTTGCCGGGCTGGAGGCTGCCGACAGTGGCGGTGTCGCGATCGACGGCAAGCCGGTCCATGGCGTCGGCTCCGAGCGCGCGGTGATCTTCCAGGAACCGCGCCTGCTGCCGTGGCTGACGGTACTCGGCAACGTCGCCTTTGGCCTCGAAGTGCGGGGCGTGCCCAAGGCGGAGGCGGAGGACAAGGCCCGCATCTATACCGCGCTCGTCGGTCTGGCCGAATTCAGCGATGCCTATCCCAGGCAGCTTTCGGGCGGCATGGCGCAGCGCGTCGGCATCGCCCGGGCGTTGACCGTGCGGCCTGAAATCCTGCTGCTCGACGAGCCGCTAGGCGCGCTCGACGCGATGACCAAGATCGGCATGCAAGAGGAACTGGTGCGCATCTGGAGCGAAGAGAACGTCACCATGATCATGGTCACCCATGATCTGGAAGAAGCGATCTATCTTGCGGACAGGGTGCTGATCCTGCCCAGGGAGAAAGGCGGCGCAGCACGCCTGGTCGAGGTTGAACTGCCGCGCCCCCGCGATCGCAGCGAAACCCGGTTCGTGCGCTATCGCGAAGAACTGCTGCGTGAGTTTGGCCTGCACTGAGACGTCGGGTGAAAAAGCGCGTCTTGCGCCGCCCTTACATCTCCGCCGCCACCTTCGAGAACAGCGCGCGCTCGATCGGCGGCTCCAGCGTTGCCGCAAAGGGCGTTGCAAGGTGGTGGCGATCGCGGAAGGCCAGCATGCCGTCGATGAACACATGGCAGGTGGTCTGATCGCAAAAGCGGTTCGTCATGTCGAGATAGGTGGCGTTCGGAATGCCGCGCACGATGTCGCGCTCTTCCTTGGCGATGTCGTCATTGGCGGCCATCACCCTCTGCGTGTCGCATGCGGCCGGCGTCTGGCCGCGCCACAGGGCGCGTGCCACGCATTTGTCGGCATAGCTGCTGTTGAAGGGCACGTCTCTGATGACCGCGACCCTGATCCCGGCCTGACTGAACGCCCCCAGGGTCCAGCGCAGGCCGCTCCGCCACTCCTCGTTCCAATTGGCGTGCTTCAATTCATCGGGCGATTCCCGCGTCATATTACCCATCGAGAATTCCGAGATCACCACCAGGCTCGGATGCAAAGCAATGATGTCCCTGATCGACTGCTCGCGCCATTGGTCGCATTCGGTGTAGTCGCGCTTCAGCCGCGAGTTCCAGGTCGTCACCCGCGAGGCGCGGCAGGAGGATTTCAGATAGGTGACGACCCGGTAGTTGTTCTTGCTGGCCGCCTCGATCAGCGGCGTCGACCAGTGGTCGGCATGCGAATCGCCGAACAGCACCACCGAGTGCTCGGCATCTTTCGCGCCAAACACGCAAGGGTTCGGCTTGATGGTTTCCAGATCGAGCACGCAGCCGGCGTTGGTCGCGCGCACCGTGGAACTCTGCGCCGCGCTGCTTGCGATGACGCGCTGTTCGGGGCTGAGATTGTGCTCGGCAAAGCGCGCATTGCCATAGGCCACGACCACGCCCGCACCGGTCAGCATGACAGCGGGAACGAGCGCTCGCGCCGCGTTCGCCATCAGCCAGCCATTGCGACGGATCGGGTTTTCGATGAAATTATAGGTGAAGATCGACAGCGCCAGCGTCAATGCCGCGCAGGCAAGCCGCCCGGGCCAGGACAGGTCGGGCACCATCATCGTCGCATAGACGATGACCGGCCAGTGCCAGAGATAGAGCGAGTAGGAAAGCTTGCCAAGCCACTGCATGGGCGACAGCGACAGCACGCTGATCGGTAGGTTCTGCGCCGCGCTCCGGCTTGCACCGCTGCCGCTGAGCAGCACCAGCACGGTGCCGGCGACCGGCACCAGCGCAATCACCCCGGGGAAGGGGGAATCCTCGCTCACCATGAGATAGGCGCCGGCGATCAGCGCCAGGCCAAGCCATGCCAGTGCTGCGCCCAGTTGCGGGCGCTCTCGCCAGAATTTTGCCGGCGCCATCGTCGCCAGCCCGCCGGCGGCGAATTCCCAGGCCCTGAGCGGCGAGAAATAGAAGGCCCAGGGCTGCGACACGGTGGTGAGCCAGGCGCAGACGGCGAACGACACCACGCCGGTGAGGCCGATCACCAGGATCGCAGTGCGCTTGCCCGGGCGCAGCCATGCCGCCAGCAGAAGCAGTCCCGGCCATACGAGATAGAACTGCTCCTCGACCGAGAGCGACCAGAAGTGGATGAAGGGGTTGTTCGCCGCATCGGGGGCGAAATAGTCGAACGACCAGCGGATCAGCCAGAAATTGATCGCATAGGCCGAGGCGTACATGGCGCCTTTCGAATAGAGCGACTGTTCGTCCGGCGACAGGATGAAGTAGCCCGCGACCAGCGTGGCGAAGATGACGAACAGCGAGGCCGGCAGCAGGCGCCGGGCGCGCCTTGCATAGAACCGCCACAGGTCCAGCCTGCCGTCCTCGGCGATTTCCCGCAGCAACTGGCCGGTGATCAGATAGCCGGAAATGACGAAGAAGATGTCGACGCCGGTGAAGCCGCCCGGCAGGTCCGACAGACCGAAATGGAACGCGACGACGCCCGACACCGCCAGCGCGCGTAAGCCCTCGATATCCGGCCGGAACGATGGCGACACGGCGATACCTCGCGTAGAGTCGTTGAAAAAAGCTACCCGTTTCGAAGACTCAACGCGATGCGCCGATATGCACTGCAAAAAATCTAAGGCAGCGCAACATAAGCAAAAAATCTAACGCAGTGCAATATAAGTGGAAGTTCGCGGACTGCAGCCGCGATGTGCACGTCGGCGTGCACGTCAGGAAGCGCAGCGCCAGCGCCAGCCTGAACCCACGCGACGGCCGATTTTTTGACACAGGAGGTGATTGGCCCGGCGAGCGGGCCTGCGCACCGATCTCAGGCTTTAGAGGAACCTGCCGCCCCCGCGCCGGGCTCCCCCTAAGTCGTCACCATCACGCATGCGCTGGCGGATGACGACGGTGGTCCCAGACTGCCCAGACCGACGCCGCGACCACCAGCACGCCGAGAACCACATGGGTTCCCATCGCGTTGAAGTTCGCCGCGAAGCCAAGCAGCCAGGGCGAAACGATCAGCCATAGCCCGACAACAAGGTTCGCCCACTCTTCCCATTCGGCGATGCCGAAAGCGTGGCGACAGCCAGAGGCGCCGGACGACGAAGACCTGCCTGAGCGGGCAGTCGCCTCCCGCCTTACTTCACGGCTGTGGTCACCGTGTTGAGAACAGCGCGCGCTCGACCGGCGGCTCCAGCGTTTGCGCAAAGGGCGTCGCCATGTGGTGGCGATCGCGGTAGGCCAGCTTGCCGTCGATGAAGACATGGCAGGTCTTGGCGTCGCAGAACCGGTCGGTCATGTCGATGTAGGTCGCGTTGGGGACGGCGCGCACGATGTCGCGCTCCACCGCGGCCATGGCGTCGTTGGCGGCGTCGGTTCGCGGCGCGTCACATACCGATGGCGTCTGTCCACGCCACAGCGCGCGGGCCACGCAGGTGTCGACAAACATGCTGTTGAACGGCACATCGCGGATGAAGGCGACTTTCAGTCCGGCCTGGCTGAACGCCTCCAGCGTTGCGCGAAGGCCGGCCTGCCAGTCCTGATTCAGGCTGTCGGATTGCTGCGCATCGGGCGACAGTTTGCGCGAACTGGTCAGCGCTATCTCCGATATCACCACCAGGCTCGGGCGCAGGGCGATGATCTCCTTGATCGATTGCTCGCGCCATTGATCGCACTCGGTGTAGTCGCGCTTCAGCTTCGAGCTCCAGACCGTCAGCCGCGAGGCCCGGCAGGCGGCTTTGAGCCAGGTGACGACCTTGTAGTCGTTCTTCTTCGCTGCCTCGATCAGCGGCGTCGACCAGTGGTCGGCATGCGAATCGCCGAACAGCGCGATCGAGCGCTCGGCATTCTTGGCGCCGAACACGCAGGGCTTCGGCGTCACGGTCTCGTAGTCGAGAACGCAACCCACCTTGGCGCGCGCGGTGGAGGGCTGCGCGGCAGTTTCGGCAATGATGCGTTGTGAGGGGTCGAGGTCGTCCACGGCAAGGCGCGCATTGGCGTAGGTCGCCATGACGCCGGCGCCGGTCAGCATTGCGGCGGGGATAAGCGCGCGCGCCGCGCTCGCCATCAGCCAGCCGTTGCGACGGATCGGGTTTTCGATGAAATGATAGGTGAAGATCGACAGCGCCAGCGTCAATGCCGCGCAGGCAAGCCGCCCGGGCCAGGAGAGGTCGGGCACCATCATCGTTGCATAGACGATGACCGGCCAGTGCCAGAGATACAGCGAGTAGGAAAGTTTCCCCACCCATTGCAAAGGCGGCAGCGCCAGCATGGCGCTCGGCCCTCTTTGGACATTGCCGGAGCCGCTGAGCAAAAGGAGCACGGTGCCGGCCACCGGCATCACCGCCGCGACGCCGGGGAAGGGGGTGTCCCGCTCGCTGAAGGTCAGATAGGCGCCGGCGATCAGCGCCAGGCCAAGCCATGCCAGTGCTGCGCCCAGTTGCGGGCGCTCTCGCCAGAATTTTGCCGGCGCCATCGTCGCCAGCCCGCCGGCGGCGAATTCCCAGGCCCTGAGCGGCGAGAAATAGAAGGCCCAGGGCTGCGACACGGTGGTGAGCCAGGCGCAGACGGCGAACGACACCACGCCGGTGAGGCCGATCACCAGGATCGCAGTGCGCTTGCCCGGGCGCAGCCATGCCGCCAGCAGAAGCAGTCCCGGCCATACGAGATAGAACTGCTCCTCGACCGAGAGCGACCAGAAGTGGATGAAGGGGTTGTTCGCCGCATCGGGGGCGAAATAGTCGAACGACCAGCGGATCAGCCAGAAATTGATCGCATAGGCCGAGGCGTACATGGCGCCTTTCGAATAGAGCGACTGTTCGTCCGGCGACAGGATGAAGTAGCCCGCGACCAGCGTGGCGAAGATGACGAACAGCGAGGCCGGCAGCAGGCGCCGGGCGCGCCTTGCATAGAACCGCCACAGGTCCAGCCTGCCGTCCTCGGCGATTTCCCGCAGCAACTGGCCGGTGATCAGATAGCCGGAAATGACGAAGAAGATGTCGACGCCGGTGAAGCCGCCCGGCAGGTCCGACAGACCGAAATGGAACGCGACGACGCCCGACACCGCCAGCGCACGCAGCCCTTCGATATCAGGCCGAAACGATGCTGACACGGCGAAAACCTCACATAGGTCGTTGAAAAAGCCCCGTTGCGAAGACTCGACGCAATGCATTGATATTGCAATGCAACAAATCTAACGCAATGCAACATAAGCGGAAGTTCGCTGAGTGTAGCGGGGTGCTCGTCGGCGTCTATACCAGGAAGCGCCGCGGCGGCGCTGCCATCTGCACCCGCCGGGCGGTTGGTTTTTGAGCACAAGGATGTAACTGGCCCGGCTAGCGGGCCTGCGTACCGATCTCAGGCTTAGGAAGAGCCCGCCGCTCGCGCGCCGGGCTCCTCCCCTTGGTCGTCACCGATCACGCATGCGCTGGCGGATGATGACGGGAGTCCCAGACCGCCCAGGCCGATGCCGCAACCACCAGCACGCCGAGGACCACATGGGTTCCCATCGCGTTGACGTTTGCCGCGAAGCCAAGCAGCCAGGGCGAGACGACCAGCCAGAGCCCGACGACAAGGTTCACCCACTCTTCCCATTCGGCGAATACCGAAAGCGCCGCGAGAGCCAGGGCGCCGAGCACGACTGCGGCAATCCAGGCGTTCCACGCAGGAGCGGTTTCAGCAACGAAGCCGATGACCCAGGGTGAGATGAACAGACATGCCGCAAGGATCAGGTTGATCCAGTCCTGGGCTTTCTTTCCTTCCATCAGACCGTTTGCCATGACAACCTCCACAGGTGAAGTTTGACCAAAGCACTACGTCGCGTGCAGCGCACGCTTAGTCATTGATATATCGCACTTTCGACGGCTTTCAAGGAGTGGCTCCGCCGGCCGGTTAGCCAGGCTCCGTCAGTGCCGTCATCCGTCTGCTCAACTTAGAGGCGCTGCGCCGGTTCCGGAGGCCGCAAGGCCAGGGATCACGGGTCAAGACTCCACGCGATCACGCCTTTTTCAGGAACTCGGTCTTCAGCACCAGGCCCTTCACCTGCTTGGTGTTGCACTCGATCTCGCCGGGATGGCCGGTGAGGCGAATATTCTTCACCAGCGTGCCGCGCTTGATCGTCTCCGAGGTGCCCTTGACCTTCAAATCCTTGATCAGGGTCACGGAATCGCCCTCGTTCAGCTGGGTGTCGTTGCTGTCTCTTATGATCGCGTCTGCCATATCGGGGTCTTTCATCGGAGCCGGACAACCGACTATCCGGCGGATGGCGGCAAGGTCAAGCGATGGCACGCGGCAAACCGTGCCATCGCTTGCTCGTGAACCGGACAGGGCACCCGCGTTGCTCATCTCAGGTGCTTCGGCTATTGACCGGCAGCCAATGCCGGCACAGTTCCAAACGGAGCCCGACCATGACAGAGAAGACCATCCTCAAATTCGGCGCGGTCGAAAACGCCGAGGCGGGCGATCTCGCAGGCTGGGTCGTGGTCGACGGCAACCCGACCATGAAGACCGCCGTCCAGCACACCACAGCGGACGGCAAGGTCATGTCGGGAACCTGGCAGGCCACCCCCGGTACCTACCACGCAACCTACAGCGACTATGAATTCGTGCACATGATCGCTGGGCGCATCGTCATCACGCCCGATGGCGGCGCGCCCGTCGAAGTCGGCCCCGGCGACGCCTTCGTGGTTGAAGCCGATTTCAAGGGAACGTGGAAAATCATCGAGCCGGTGACGAAGCATTTCGTCGTCAGGGTCGGCTGAGGCCGGAGGCGAACGGAACAATCCTATCACCGCCTGGCGCGCCGCCAAGTCTGTTGATCCCGAGGCCTGTCGATCGGGCTTGTCGATCCCCCGGGCCCGCCGATCCCGGGTACCGCAAGCGCGGTGCGGTCGAAATAAAAAGATGGAGCCCCGCCACTAGGGATGGATAGACTCTAGAAATCGAAATAGATCGCCGGCGGATACGGACTGGACACATTCTTGTCGGCCGGCGCTGCCATCGCACCGGGCGACGCGGTGATCCCGCCGGTGGACTTGTTGTCGAGCTGCGGCCGGCTTTTCTCGGCTGTGGCCGCTTTCGCATCGGTGGCAACGACTTTCGTTTTAGCCTCCACGGTTTGCGAAAGGGCGAGCACGGCGAGAAGTGCAGACAGAGCAAGTTTCATGACGGCGTCCCTCAATGGTTAACGTAAGGTTAGCCCCAGCCGCCGGCCTGAACACGGCCGCTGCGCGGAAAGGCGTGGAATTCTGCGGAATTCCTGGAATATGGCTTGTGGAAAAGCGCGGCTGCAACGAACCGGCGCGAGTCAGGCTTACAGTCGCATCAAGGCAGCAGGGTGCGCCATGTCGCGCAGCGTTTGACGGTCACTCCGTGGTGACCGTCGTCCGCGCATGAAGGCAGCAGCTATTCGCCCGCTTCGTAGCGGCCAGCGCTGGTGTGAAGATCAATCCCTGAAGCCGGTCGAGTCGAGCAGGGCGACCTGCTTGCCGTCGATGTAAAAGCGTATCACGTGCGCGCTGCCGTCGACTTCGATGCGCGTCGGCTCGATGGCCGGCGAGGCAGGAGCCGCCTTGCCATATGTCGCTGCCGCGCGCGAGCCGGCAGCGGCACGCGATGGTCCATCCGGCCCGAAGGTCAGCAGCAGCAGTGCAGCGGATCCAGCCGCAACCGCGGTGAAAGGGATTTTGGGGGAGGCAATCCAGGACATCGAATTATTCCTTCCTTGTTGAGGCGGCATCTACGCTGGTTTGTGCTGTTGCGAGAGCTCGGCTTCGCCGTCGTTCAAATGACTGAGGAAGGGTGTCGGTATTCAACCCTAGATAGCGTGAGTTTCATAACTTGCCCTTGCCCTGCGCGACCTTAGCGCCGCCCGGCGGGGCGAAAAGGGCAGCCGCGTGGAGCGGCGTGGAATTCTGCGGATTTCCTGGAATATGGACTTTAGGAGAGTTCCGGCCGGCAATGAATGCGGTGGGAGCAAGTGCTGGCACATGCTATGCCTTGCGGTGGCATAAAGGGGGCAGGTGGGGATGGCACAGCATATCGCGCAGAAGTTACGGTTGACTGCAGCCTTGCTGGGAACCGTCGCCCGCAAGGATTTGGCGGCGGCGTTCCGGGGCGTCAACCCGAAGACGGCGTTCGATCTCGGCCGTGCCGACAAATGGCTCCAGGGCCGCGCCCAGCCACGCGAGCTCAGCGTCTACGACGACTGGTCGAAGCTTCTCAAGCTGGAGCAGCCCGGCGCCTGGATCGCCGAGAGCGACCTGTCAGGCTTTACGGCGGCGATCTGCGCCCGCCACGGCGTCGAGAGGGCCGAACTGGAACGCCGCGCCGGTGCGCATTTCGAGACGGCGTCGGGGCATGAGGAGCGAAGCATTGGATTGGCCCTTGCCGGAACCTACGCATGTTATTCGCATGCCTTGTCGCCCTATTATCGCGGCCGGTTAATCAGGGGCAGCCTGTCGATAGAGACCGGGCCGGGTGCATACGGCCTGACTGCCGCCTATCGCGAGGTGTTGCCGACCGGACAACTGCAGGTCGGCGGACCGGTGAGCCCGGCAAAACGCGGGCTCTATGCGTTTCTGAAGGAAACCGGCGGCGATGCCCATTTCTTCCTCTGCCTGTTCCCGCACTCGCGGCCAGGGAGCGTGCTTGGCGGCTATATGGTCGGTGGCGCCATCATCGGCCCGGAGCCGCAGCCATCCCTGACCAGGATCCTGATCGTCCGCTTGCGCGAACCGGCGCCCGAGGCCTGGGGCGGATATCTGCCTCCCGACGGGTCGATCGCTAGGGATTTGGCTTCGCTTGGCGTGGCAATTGAGCAGCCGGAAATGGTCGACCGGCAGCTGGCGCAATTCCTCGTCGGAGACAGCAAGGACGGCGGTGCCAGCCAGATCCCGCCGGCCGAGTTCCGAGCCATCCTCGACGTGTTCGATCGTCATTGGCTGCGTCATTCGGATTAAGCCTGACCTCGTCTTCTGCAGTGCGGAATCCGATCACTACGTCAGTTGTTGTGTCCGACGACCAAGCGCCCGTCCGGCTGTTCAGCTGGGCCGCCAAGCCCTTGCCGCTCGCGTTTTCGAGGTCGCCGGTGCGAAGAAGCGAAAGTTGCGCGCCGGCTCAATATGCCTGATCATGGTGATTGGCAGGGTGGAGGCACCAAGTGGCGGCCAATCGTCGAAACGGCATGCACCCGTCGGAGTCCGGGCTGGTGGGCATTGTTTCCGGTGCCAGGGTCCTCCCGCGCATGTCATTGCCGACCGTCGCGACCGTCGTGGCTACGGTTGCCGCCCTGTATTTCGGGCGCGAGGTATTCCTGCCGATCGCAATCGCTCTGCTGCTTACCTTTGCGCTTGCACCCATGGTTTCCGTACTCAAGCGAATCGGCATTCCCCGTCTTCCGGCCGTCATCGCCACTGTGCTGGGCGCATTCACGGTCCTTGCGCTGTTCTCCTTCATTGTCGCCACGCAGGTCAGCGAACTGGCGCAGAACATCCCGCTTTACCAGTCGAATATCCTGACCAAGGTCCGATCCCTGAAGGAAACCGGCATCGGCGGAGGCATCATCGCCAGGCTGAGCGGGGTGATCGAAAGCGTTGGCCAGGAACTCGACAGGCAGGAAACCTCACCGCCCGCCGCAGATGAGCCAGAGCGCGAGCCGGTGCCTGTCGAGATCATCGCGCGCGAAAGGCCGCTCCAGGTTCTCCAGAACCTGATCCGGCCGCTGATCAGCCCGCTGGCATCGGCCGGCCTGATCATCATCGTCGTCATATTCATGCTGCTCGAGCGCGAGGACCTGCGCGATCGTTTCATACGCCTCGTCGGCTACGGCGATCTTCATCGGACCACCGAGGCGCTCCAGGAAGCGGGCAAGCGGGTCGGCCGATATCTGCTCATGCAATTGGTGGTGAACATCGTTTACGCCGTGCCGATTGCATTCGGGCTTTGGGTTCTCGGCATACCCAATGCACTGCTGTGGGGATTGCTGGCGTTGGCGCTGCGCTTTGTTCCCTATATCGGCCCGATCATTGGTGCACTGCTGCCTCTGTTCCTGGCGCTTGCCGTGGCTCCCGGCTGGTCGCTCGTGCTGTGGACCGCCGGGCTGTTCGTGGTCATGGAAATGATCACCGGCAACGTCGTCGAACCTTGGCTCTACGGCTCGCGCACCGGGCTCTCACCATTGGCCATCATTGTCGCGGCGATCTTCTGGACCTGGCTCTGGGGCCCGCTGGGCCTGGTTCTGTCGACGCCGCTCACGGTCTGTCTCGTCGTGCTCGGCAGGCACGTGCCGCAGTTCGAATTCCTCGACGTCCTGTTCGGCAACGAACCCGTGCTCGAGCTACATGCCCGACTCTACCAGCGGCTGCTGGCCGGCGATCCGGAAGAAGCCACTGATCACGCCGAGGAGATCCTGGAGGAAAAATATCTGTTCGAATTCTATGACAAGGTCGCCATTCCCGCACTTCTGCTCGGCGAACAGGATCGGGTGCGGGGTGTCATGGGCGATGAGCAAAGACGGCAGGTGGCGGCCAGTGCGCAGACGCTGGTGGCGAACCTCGACGACAGCGCACGGGAGGAAGCGGAGGAGGACGATGACCCGGCTGCGGCCGAGCCTGCCACAGCGGACGAGGAAAAGCAGGCTCAAGCGGAGGGCGAGGACGACACCGAACTGCCGGATGGCACGGACATGTCGGTGCTTTGTGCCGGCGGCCGCGGGGAACTTGACGATGCCGCCGCCGCCATGCTGGCGCAGGTGCTCGAAATCCAGGGCGCGACGGTCTCGAAGGCGAGCTTTGCCGACATGGAACCGGCGAGCATTCGCCGGCTCAAGTTCGATGCTGTCGACACCGTGGTGGTCGGATTCCTTAACCGCGACTCCGTCAAGCACGCCCGTTTCCTGGTTCGTCGGCTGAAACGTGCCAAGTCGGCGCTGCGGGTAGGCATCGTGTTTTGGTCGGAGGACGGCGACGACAAAGAGGCAGCCGTCAAATTGGCCAATGACATCAACGCCGATTTTGTCGCGTATGGCATGGTCGAAGCCGTTCTGGGGGCGTTGTCGAGCGATCCGCCGGTTGCGCTGAAGGTCGCTGCCAAGCGCCGCATGCGCCGTCGGCCGCGCCCTGCCGAGAAGGCGCCGCTTGCAGCTGCAAAATGAGACCGTAGCTCGTTCTCACGTCCAGAAGTAACGCACCGTGTGAAAGAACACCGGAGCGGCGAAGACCAGGCTGTCGGCGCGGTCCATCATGCCGCCATGGCCCTCGATCAGATGGCCCCAGTCCTTCACCCCCTGGTCGCGCTTGATGGCGGAGGCGACCAGCCCGCCCAGAAAGTTGCGCCGCCTCGGTGGCCTGACCTTATTCAGCCACCTTCGCCACGATGCAATCTAGCGAAGGAAGTGGCGTCAAACCGTCCCTAGTCCTTTCTCTTGGCTCGGCGGTTCCGTCCCCTTCAGCAGCACATTTATAGGTCGCTTCAATCACCAAGCCCCGAATTCTCGCGTCAGGAAGCGTGGAGTAGTCGAAGTATCCCTCTCTCGTTGGAAGCCCTTGCAAGTAATCAAGTGCCGCATGGACGCATCGATCAAGCGTTTCCGTGCCATTTTCGCGGAAGTTGAGCTCGTTTATCAAAATGACACCTACAGATGTCCAAGTGTCTCTGCTTGTAAACTTATACGCCGTACATCCGTCCAAACTGGGCTCCGCCTTTGCAACGAAATCTTTGTACCATGGCAGCAGGCGCGAACTGGTTAAGGCCGACGCTACGTCCTTTTGCCAGTTCGCGCCGTTGGCAGCGATTATGGAAATCTGGGCCGTGCCAATGGCCGGGAGAAGACCATTCAGATCGCCTCTGAGAGCTTTGTATCGCTCGATCGAGCTGCGTACGTTCAGACGATTGGCTACAATTTCGTAAGGCCGATGCCATGACGGCCAAACATGAATTTTCCTATCATGCGGCAGCGACCGCAAATAGTTAACGGCGGCGTCTTTGGTGGCCTGCGCTTGAACAACTTCTTTTTCAGTTGGCCAAGCATGATTGCTCAATAGCATCACCGACAGCGACGCGTATAACCATATCTGGAGCGCCTTATAGGTCATCATCCCCACCCGCCAAGGAAAGTGCCAGAACTCTCTGGCTGGAGGAGGCTTAACAGACCTCAGAGCGAAACGGCCAGTCAGTTTGCTGAATTAGGTCGATGCATTAATGACTTGGGGGGTGCCGGCCCTTGCAGCTGGAGCGCCCTCACACCGTCCAGAAATAGCGCACCGTGTGGAAGAACACCGGAGCGGCGAAGACCAGGCTGTCGGCGCGGTCCATCATGCCGCCATGGCCCTCGATCAGATGGCCCCAGTCCTTCACCCCCTGGTCGCGCTTGATGGCGGAGGCGACCAGCCCGCCGAGGAATCCCATCAGGCAGGCGATAAAGGCGACGCCCGCCGCCTGGAGCGGCGAAAACGGCGTCAGGAACGACAGCAGCGCGCCAAGCAGGCTCGACGTCGCCAGCCCGCCGACCAGCCCTTCCCAGGTCTTCGACGGCGAAACCTTCGGCGAGATCAGGTGCCTGCCGAACAGCTTGCCGAAGATGTATTGCAGCACGTCGCTGCCTTGCACGGTGATGATCAGGAAAGCGATCAGCAACAAATTGCGGCCTTCAAAGCCGGGAACGTCGAGCGTCAGCAGCGCCGGCACGTGACTGACACAGTAGACCGAGATCATGACGGCCCATTGCTGCGCCGAGATGCGCTCGAGAAAGCGCTCGGTGTCGCCGTGAAGCGCGGTGATCGCCGGCATCAGCAGGAAGCAGTAGACCGGGATGAAGATGGTGAAGAGGCCGTACCAGGCGGTCCACACCAGCCAGTACTGGAACGGGATGATGATGCCGAACATGCCGAGCAGCACCCAATGGTCGCTGCGGCGGCTGTGCGTCAGCGTCACGAATTCGCGCAAGGCGGCAAACGAGATCAGCGCGAACAGGATGGTCATGCCGGAGCGGCCGAAGAAGAAGGCGACGGTGATCGCCAGCACCATCACCCACCAGGCGTTGATGCGCTGGTTGAGGTTGACCAGCGTCGAAGACAGCGGCTTCGGCGCGCGCCACGACAGGATGCCGGCAACCAGGCTTGCCGTGGTCAGCACCGCAGCGAGGCCGATAACCAGAATGAGGGTTTCGTGCATTGGCATGTTGAACTAGTCGTCCTTCAGAGCATCGTGCCGGATATCGGATCCGGCACGATGCTCTAAGCTCTTTTGGTCGCATGATGTTTTCCGGAAAACCGGATTCCACTTTTCCGCATCATGCGTTGGCGGGCGGGGGTTCAGCGCAAGCAGCGTTTGGCGGGCGCGGTCGAGAAAGGCGCGGCGTTCCTCATCCGGCGCAATGGCGATCGGCGCGCCGAAGACCACGCGGCAAAGCAGCGGCACCGGCACGAACTGGCCCTTGGGCAGCACCCGCGACATGTTCTCGATCCAGCACGGGATGAGTTCGACATCGGGCCGCGCCATCGACAGATTGTAGAGGCCGGAGCGGAACGGCAGCAGCGGCTCGTCGGTCATATTGCGGGTGCCTTCGGGAAAGATGATCAGCGAATGGCCCTCATCGAGCACCGACAGCATGATCGAGATCGGATTCTGCGCCTCTTCCGTCCACTGCCGCTGGATCAGCACGGAGGACAGCATGTCCTGCGCGATGAACCGGCGCAGCCGCGATTTTCCCCAATAGTCGGCGGCAGCGACGGCATGGGTGCGGGCGCGCTGCTTCTCGCTGAGGCAGGCCGACAGCAGGATGAAGTCCCCGTGGCTGGCATGATTGGCGAAGTAGATGCGCTGCCGGTCCGACGGCTGGCTGCCGTTCCAGATCGGCCGCACGCCGGTCACCGCCCAGGCCAGCGCCGACAGGCCGACCGAGGTCACGGTCTGCAGCAGGGTGAAGGTCCTTGTGCCTAGCTTGCTCATCGTCCGGCTCAGAAGGACAAGGCGACAGCGGATGCCGTCATAAACAGGCCGAGCGCGATGCGCTGCTTCATCAGCAGGCGCTGCGTGCCCGCGATGCGCCGGTCGAGCGAGCGGATGCCGGCAGCGGCCGGTTTGACGCGCATGCGCGCCAGCACGTCGTCGACCGAGGCTCCGCCGGCGGCCTCGCTGATGTGGCTCGCCATCAGCCAGAACAGCAGTGCGTCGAAGGTAAGCAGGGCCGAGAGGGCGAGGGTGACCACGCCGCTCGCTGCCGCGACCAGCCAGGCCGCCGCCGCCAGCATCGTCGCCTGCGGCTGCGCTGCCACGGCAATGACCGGCGCGGCCGTCAATGCGGCCAGCACCAAAAGCAGCGGCCACACCGCCTGCGTCATCAGCCCGGCGGCGAAAGCTTCGGCCTTGTCTCGATGGGCACTCATGCCGGCTCATCCACCGCGATCCGAAGATGCACCGGCCGGCCCGATGCCGCGAGCCGCTTGTGCGCCTGCGCCGGCGTTGGCGAGCGGCCGGTGGCAACCAGCCATTCGGCGACGACGCCGGCGCTGCGCTGGAAGCCGAGCGCGCAGCAGACCAGCACCGTGCCGTGGCCGCGGGCCGCCTCGATCGCCGCCACCGCTTGCGCTTGCGCCTCTGGCGGTGGCGGCAAAAGGTCGACCATGGCGATAGCAGTCCAGCGGCTGGTGACGCCGCGCGGCCGTTCCAGCTCGCCGGCAAGGTCGATCACCGTGCCGAAGGCGTCGGCCTCGGCGGCGGTGGGAAAGCGGCCGAGGAAGACGCCGTCGGCAATGGCGACATGCGGCGGCAGCTTGCGCGTCCATGCCCATCTATTGATCCTGGCGCCAAGCCGGTAGGGCAGCAGCAAGACACGGCTGGCCAGCGAGACGCTGCCGTCGGCCGTCTTCTGGAACACTCTGGCGCCGGCCCCGGCATAGGCGAAGGCGACGATGGCCAGCGCCAGCGCCGGCCACAGCAGGATCAGCCACAGCGCCGAGACGAAGGCGCCGGCAACGGCGCCGGCCAGCACAAGGGCTGTGCCAAGCGCGTAGAACCGAGCCAGCCGCCTGGCCCTGGCGTCGGCGGTTAGCTGAAAGCCGGCGAACGGCAATTCGCCATCGCGCGGAAACAGCCACAGGGCGAAGAAGCCGAGCAAAGCGCCGGTCGGGATGTCGATGACATGGTGCTGCCACGTCGTCAGCACCGAGGCGCCGATCAGCAAACACCAGGCATGCCAGACGGTGGCCATGCCTTTGAGCCGACCGCGCCAATGATCCCAGATGATGATCAGCAGCGCGATGTGCAGCGATGGCGCCTGGTTGAACGGCTTGTCGAAGCCGCCGAGCACCGCAAACATGAAGCCTGGCAGGCCTGATGTCTGCGGCCGCACGAAGGTCGCCGTCAGCGGGAACAGGATGAAGCAGGCGACGGCGACGATTTGCGCCGTGAGATAGCGGCCGGCAAGACGGTCGACGCCGCGCTTGGTATCGTTGAGCAGCAGCGACAGGCCGTAGAACAGGTTGATCGACCAATAGGGCACGATCGTCCAGGCGATGAACGGGATGCCGCGCTCCCAGGCAAAGACGATGCTGCCGACATCGTCGCGCTGCGACGCCAGCCAGTTGGCGAAGCCGTAGGTCGCGTAGAAGAACGGTGCCAAAAACCCCAGCCACAGCGCCGCCCGCAGCACGATGCCGGCGTACGGCTCGCGCGCGGAGCCAGAAGGGGCAGGGGCATCGGCAGGGCCAAGGGCAGGCAAGACCATGCTCAGGCGCGCCGCGCGACCGAGACGGTGAAGATGCCCCACTGGTCGATGCGCTGGTCGAGCTTCTCGAAGCCGGCCGCCGCCACCAGCTGGTCCATCTCGCCTTGGGTGCGCCGGCGCATCACCCAGGCCTGGCCGCCGCGATGCGAGGTCAGGCTGCGCGCGATCATTTCGAGCTGCGGATGCCAGGGCTGGTTGGTGTAGAGAAGCAGCCCGCCCGGCTGCATCGCCTTGGCCAGCCCGCCGAGCGAGCGGGCGATCATGGCGTTGTCGGCAAACAATTCGTAAAGCCCGGAGACGATGGCGAGGTCCGGCGCCGGCTCCAGCCCGGCAAGCATTTGGGCGTCGAAGGCGTCGGCCTGATGGAACGAGATGCTGGTCGGCAGGTGCCGCTCGGCGATCAGCTTGCAGCCGAGTGAAACGTTGAGCTCGGAGAAATCCTGCAGCCGCACGCTGGCCGGCGGCTCAGTGCATTTGGCGACGGCGTCGAGCACGTAGCGGCCGTGGCCGGCGGCGATATCGACGATATGGACCGGTCGGCCGGCGGTCTTCAGCGTCTCAGCGGCGCCGCCGATCAGCTCTTCCAGGTGCAGCTTGCGCTGGCGGATGCCGCGCCAGCCAATGGCGTCGAGAAAGGTGTGGTCGATCATGCGGCCGAGCGGACCGGTGCCCCGCGCCTGGTTCTCGTAGACATAGTCGAGCGTCGAGCCGGAATCGAAGCCGGTGGCAATCCCCGTCTTCATGCCTGACGACAGCCACGCGCCCATGCGGATCGAGGCGCGGCTCATTGCCCAGTACAGGCCTTTCGGTGACAGCGGGGCGAGCGGCGAGGCCAGCCGGTCGGCCTCGTCGCGTGTGTAGCCGGCGCGGTCGGCCGTGGTCAGGTCGAGCGGCTTCTCCGGCGTCGCGAACTGTCTTTCGAGGAACGGCTTGATCAGGTCGAGTGCCTTGCGGCGGTCGCGTTCGCCGAGCGTGTCGTGGAAGAAGCCGGGCAGCACATGCCGCTCCTTGGCCGGGCTGGCGAGATTGACGAAGAACTCGTGCTGCGGTCCATGCCGCACCACCCAGTCGCTGCCGGAGATCAGCAATTGCGTCGGCACGGTGATGGCGCGGGCGTCGGCGACGATACGCGCGGCGTGGTCGTAGAGCTCGACGAGGATGTTGGAGGCGATCGGCCGCGTGATCAGCGGATCGGCCTCGAAGGAGGCGATGCGCTCGGGGTCATGCGTCAGGAACTTGGCCTTGACGTAGGAATTGACGAAGAAGCGGCCCTTGATCTTCTGCCACAGCGCAATGCCTTGCTTGGCGAAGGGCACGTAGAGCTTGACCGAGAAGGCCGGCGAGGCCAGCACCAGTGCGCGGATGTCGGGCGCATAATCATGCACCCAGGCGGCGGCGAGCACGGCGCCGAAGGATTGCGCGATCAATGCGATGTCGCGTTGGCCGAACCCGTCTCTGCCGATCTCGCGCACGAAACAATCGATGTCGCGCACAAGTGCTGCAAAGGACGGCGCATAGCCGCGCTCGCCGGCCGAGCGGCCATTGCCGCGCGCGTCCCAGGCGTAGAAGGCATGGCCGGGCATGTCGAGTTCATCGACCAGATGCGCCATGCGGCCGCCATGCTCGTGGCCACGGTGGAACAGCAGGACCGCGCTTTTGCCGTGTTCGGTTAGTGCCGGCCAATAGCGATAGAAGATCTCGGTGCCGTCATGCGTGCGGAAGGTGCGCTCCTGCGCCACCCGCTGCTCACTTGCGGAAGCGGCAATCGTTGGTTCATGAAGCATGTTGTTCCCCTGGCGACCGGAATTTCAGTCACCGCTCCCGTTAAGCCCGCTGCGTATCCGGTTGATGGCGGTCACCAGCGAGAGTGTAGCCAAGGCCGGAAACACAAACGGCGTGATCGCGTCCACCCACAGGCCGCAGGCGATGAGAAAGGCGATGATACCGAGCGCCAGCGCCCGGTCGCTCTTGCCGAACGGCCCGGCATAATTGCGCCCCGTGCCCGCCGCGATGCCGAGCACGCCGGCGAATTCCACAAGCACTGCTGTGACGGCAAAGGCGACGACGCCCCAGGCAGGGAAGAGAGCGGCAAAGGCCAGGATCAGCGCCAGGTCGGAAACGACGTCGCAGAGTTCGTTAAGATACATGCCGAGCTTGGAGGCCTGGCCATGTTCTCGCGCAAGCATCCCGTCGATGGCGTTCAGCGCCATGCGCGCAAACAGCACCACCGGCATCAGCAGGAAGACCGCGCGATGGCCGGCAAGGGCCGCGACCACAACGCCGGTGGCAACCGACAGGGCGGCAGCCAGCAGCGTGATCTGGTTGGCGGTGACGCCGGCCCCGGCCAGCCGGTCGGCGAGCGGCCGCAGCTTCGCCTGAAAGGCCGGTTTGAGCGCATAGAGCGTCGGCATGTGCGAACCCCCCGGCCGCGGTGCAACTAACGTCGGCGAGCATGGTCAATTGGCGCGCAAGACGCAAGGGCGGCGAGCATGACCAAGCTGTTGACGGCGGGCTCGATATTCTAGTGGGAGTGAAGGGAGTACCGTGGAGTAGTATCGGATAGCAGAGGACACTCGAGCGAATCCTAGGCCATCGATAGCAGTCGATAGATTCTAGGCGACCTGCAGATCTGCCGCTCTGTCGGGCGTCTCCCCGCTTTTCGAACGGCGCCCATACGCCGTCAGGCCCACCCCAACCTTCGCGACTTTGTGGCCTTCAAATATTCGGTCGCGCGCTGCTCGAAGAAGTTAGCGCGCGCGACCAGTTCTCGGCGTCGATCACACGGTCATAGATCGATTACTGCTCCTTCTTGAACAAATCCTGGAAGATCAGCTGGCCCCAAGTGCGGCCGCGTGCGTGCACCAGCGCGCCACCCTCGTTGAGCTTTCCCAGCTTGACGGGTGCGAACCCGAGTTGTTTGGCCAAAGCCGCCACGGGAGCGGTCGCGTCCTCGTCGTCGCTCGACAGAAAGACGACCCGGTGGCCGCCCTCGACGATCGGATCGGCAGCCAGGGTGGCCGCAATCAGGTGATTGAACCCTTTGACGAGCTTGGCGCCGGTGAACGCCTTCGCGACGAAGGCGGAGGACGGGAGACCGTCCAGCTCTTCAGGGACTGGAAACACGTTCGTCGCGTCGATGACTGTCTTGCCTTCCCAGCTCGGCAGAGCCTTCGCAACCTCGCGGTGTTCCCAGAACGGGATTGCCAAGATGATCGTGTCGGCCTCGACTGCATTCTGCAGAGACTTGGCGACGACCGTGGGTCCGATCGCCCGAGCCTGTGGCGCCAACGCCTCGGGCGGACGGCGGCTCGCGACGGTCACGTCGATGTTTTTACGGGCGAAGGCGTGGGCGAGGGCCTGGCCTATCTTACCGAATCCTACAATTGCGTAGCTCATAATGCTTCTCCGATCCGTGTTGATATTCATTCCCCGCCTTCAACGGCGCTGGGTTATCCGTTCTGCTGTGTGGCGACCTTTGCGTAGACATCCCGTTGTGAACGACTTCCGCGCGGCCGGGCCGACCGTTCAGCGCGGAAGTCGTTCCACCATGGACATGCTAGTTCCCGCCGATCAGCCACTTGCCGCGATCCGGCGCGATTTCAGATGGCCGAGAAGCCTCCGTCGACAGACAACTCCAGCCCATTCACGAAGCTCGAATCGTCTGAAGCAAGAAACAGCGCGGCCGTCGCAATTTCCTCAGGACGCCCCATCTTTCCCCGCGGGATCAGGGCTTCGAACATCCGCTTCCCCTCCTCGTCGAGAACTTGGTCCTGCATCGGTGTGGCGATCGGCCCCGGGTGCAGCACGTTCACCCGGATATTCCTGCCCTTCAGCTCGTTGAGCCACCCGCGTGCGAATGCGTGCAACGCCGCCTTGCTCGCCGCATACACGCTGTAACCAGGAAAACCTTTCACCGAAGCAACTGATCCGGTCATGAAGATCGATCCGCCATCGTTGAACAGCGGCAACGCCTTTTGCACCGTGAACAGCGTGCCGCGCGTATTCAGGCCGAAGGTCGCATCGAAATGCTGCTCGGTAATCTCGCCCAGTGGGACGGCTTCGCCCGTGCCGGCGCTCGCATACAGGACGTCCATCTTGCCCTTTTCCCGCTTGACTGTATCGAACAGGCGGTCGAGGTCGTCGAGATTAGCCGCGTCGCCGCGCACGCCGGTCACGTCCCGGCCAATCAGCTTGACGGCCTCGTCGAGCGCCTCCCGCCTCCGGCCCGTGATGAAAACGTAGGCGCCTTCTTCAACGAACCGCTTGGCGCTCGCCAGCGCCATGCCGCTCGATCCACCCGTGATGACTGCAACCTTGCCCTCAAGCTTTCCCATGACTTCTCCTTTCGTGGTGTCGGGACAGCATCTGCCTCCGAGGACCTCGAAATGGGTCAGTCGGCGTCAGTTGTTGAGTGCGGAAGCGCGCACATCGGTGGTGCGAAATCGATCCGGCTGGACGACTGACGCCAGCCGCGACGATCGGTGTCCGCCGTTCGGAATGGGCCTCGTTCGTCGACATAGGCTAGGATAACCGCCCGTACTGCTGTTCGATGTGCTAGATACGGGCTTTGGAAGGCGCGCACCGCGCGGTGCCGGATTGCACCATGATCGACTGGGATGACGTTCGCTACTTTCTTGCCGTCGCGCGCGGAGGCTCAGTGCGGGCCGCCGCCGAGGGCCTCGGGGTGAATCACTCGACCGTGCTGCGACGCATCGCTCAGCTCGAGGAACGCCTGGGGGCGCACATGTTCGAAAAGCTGCCTTCGGGCTACCGCCTGACGGCTGCGGGCGAGGAGGTCCTCGAGTTCGCGGAGCAGATGGAGGCGTCGTCGAACCGGCTGGAGACGCGAATCTTCGGGCGCGATCAGGGCGTACGCGGACTCTTGCGGGTGACACTGGCGCCGACCCTCGCGACGCACCTGCTCATGCCCGACTTCGCTGAGTTTGCGCTTCTGCATCCGGACATCGAGATGGAAATCTTGTCGTCCGGCGAGTTGGCAAATCTGACCAACCGAGAGGCCGATGTCGCGATCCGCGTCGTTTACGACCGCAAAACCCTGCCGCTCAATCTTCACGGCCTGAAGGGACCGGAGCTGTTCAGCGGCGTCTACATGTCTCGCGATCGACTAGCCGCGTGGCGTGCGGGTGCGCCTGATCCCATCCGGTGGATCGTCATAAGCTTTCATGGCATCCCGGACTGGGCCCGCGAGGGTGAGGTTCGTACCACGGGGGCTCCGTTCAGGACCACGGACGGCGAGGCGCAGATCGTTGCAGTACGGCAAGGGCTCGGGATGACGACACTGCCGTGCTTCGTCGGAGATGCCGACCCCCTACTGGTAAGGGTGCCGGGCACCGACCTGCACATGCATGGAACGCTCTGGCTTCTCACGCAGGGGGAGACACGCAAGACGAAGCGCGTGCGGCTCTTCACTGAGTTCGTATCCCGCAGGCTCGCCGCGTACGCTCCGCTTCTCGCGGGGCTGTCTGTATCGCGCGACTGATGCGCAGCAGGTCGCCGGCGACGCTTGCCGTAATCCGGTCGGAAGCCGAGCTGCGATCGCTTGAAGCGGCGTCGTTCAATCCGCGAATGTTGCGCCGTATCGCAACCGGCGGGAGGGCCCACACTACTGACGGCGACGGACTTCACCATCGCTGACGGTCTTTTTGGCAGGCTGGAGACGCCGCTTTTGCGGAGAACTCCGAGGAAAATAGACCAACCGATATCGATAGTCTTTGAAACCGAGCAAATCGCGGATCGCCGAAATTCTCCTTTGAATTCAAGAGCGAGAATTTCTGACGGATCCGGGATACGGTTCTTCGTCGTCAGCGGAAAAATTTTCCTCGATGGATCAATGCGTTATGATGCTTCAGAACAATCGAGTGGGAGGCGTGGTGCTGATACGCAGGCCGCGTTCAAAACCCGGACGGAAATTCGCCGCGTCGAGCCTTACGTCCGCAATGCGCCGCCAATAGCAGACACGACGGCCTGGTCCGATTGAGAAGCCTTGGCGCGAAATGTCCGCTATCGTCAGCTATGATGTCGTCGCTCTGCGCACGAGTCGGCGAGTTCGCGGTTGAAACGAGAGGAGTCCTCGATGAAGGGTGCGTGTCCGGTCTCGGGGTACCAGGAAGCGGTGCTCGTCGGACTTGAGGATGTGATCGCCCATTGCCGGGAGCCGAAGCCTCGAGGGATCTTATCTCCAATGAAACCTGCTTGTTGGCCGGGTCCAGAGACTGCAGCATTTCGGCGTAGGAAAGGGCCCGTTCAGGATCGCTGCGCAGCCGCTCGACAAGCGCCTGCAGGATCATCGATCTGGTGCGATCCAGTGCGTCGCCGTGGAATGTGCGCCAAGCCTCGAACACCGGGCAGCGCGGCAGTTCCAGATCTTCAAGGAACTGCCCCCGGAACATGGCGGCCAGGGTTACCAGGCGTGAGGTGTCGAGAAAGCGTACCTCGTCCGCCGTCATGTGGGCGACTTGCGGCAAATCGACATCAAGCTTGGCGGTGTCGAAAAGCACGCTCTCTCGATCGGCCTTCAGGCAGCCCTCGTCACCGTTTTGGTTGATGATGTGCCTTAGCTTCGAGAGACTCCATCTCAGCGAAGCTCTTGGATCGTCAGGCACCTCCCAGAACATTCGGCACAAATGATCGCGCCGCTGACGCCGGTTCGCCACCACTAGGTAGGCGAGCAGGGCGCGCGTTTTCTTCGACGGTGGCAGCGCGATCTCCCGGGCGCCCCGCAGGACCACCAATTCGCCGAGCACCTTGATCTTCAGTGGGCCCTTCATTTGGGACGCCGATCGCTTGCAAGCAATTTTACCCGCGATACTGCTCTGTGTAAATTTACTTGATGGTCGGCGCCTACTGCCCGGAACCTTACTATTCGCGAGGCGCTATCGTTTCGGCGCGGTCGCCACGTCTTCAAGGTCGAATTCCGAAGGGTCTCTTTCCAGTTTTCGAATAGCGCGGGCCAGCGCCGGCAGGACGGTTTCGCGCGCGCCCTTCTCAACCTGGGATAGACTCCTGCGTATGGCATCCTTCCAGGCCGGGCCGCGGTCGTAAGCCTCCATGAAAGCATCGGCCAGGTCTTCCGACTGCCGTTGTTCGATCATGGCTTCCATGATGGTTGCAGCCTGCATCTTGTCCTTGCGGCTCTTGGCGGTGCCGTCGCTGTCCGTCCGACGGCGGCTGGCGACGATGAGTTTGTGGATGGCGTACCGTTCGGGCGACGGCACGTTCACCGGCACGCCGGCACCGTGAAGGAGAACGGCCCGGATCGGCTCGTATATCAGGAAATCGAGAAACCGCAGGGGCTGCGCCGACGCGCCACCAAGCGCGGGCATGGATGTTGGACGACCCTCGTAGTCGGCCGAACCGGTGTTCGGAGTCAGGAATTCGACCTTGTATCCGGAGCGGGAAGAATATTGCGTGGTGAAGCGGCCGTCAGCCTGGTGCGGAATCTCCCGGAAAGTCGGGTCGACTTTCCTCAACGTATCGAGCACGGGTGGCATCTTGTCATCGACGGCCGTCGAGATCGAATGAAACTGCGCAAAATCGGCATCTCCCGTGACCATCGACGTACTGGGCAGGCGAACGCCAAGGACGGCTGGATAGCATTGATAGGCGACGGTACCGACCAGGACGCCACGAAGCCTGAAGAAACCGGCTTCGGCGAGCGCCTGGACAATGTCGCCGGTCTTCCTTTCCGGCCGTGGCAGGTAGGCCTCGCGAATGAGTGTCGAAACCAGTTTTCGCCGCTCTTTGATGTCGGCTTTCAGGTCCTTGAAGTTTTCGACCCTCCTGGTGATTTCGGGATCGTCGACGGGGCCGACATATGTGCGTGTTTTGCCGCCGTCAGGGTTCGGCAGGTCGAGATACCAGTAACGGCGGCCTTTCACCTCGGCTGTGACAAAGCGGCCGCCGACGTTGAATTCCGTCGAGAACGAGGCATCCAGCGACCGCTGCGCCAGCTCGGAATAGAGCGTCTGGTATGTATGGGGAATCTGCTGCATATGAGTTGTTACCGTTTTCGCGAAAAGGGTAATAACACAATTTCGTCGCCACCGTCATCATAAATTGTTACCGCTTTCGCGAAAGCGGTAACAACTGCGCTCAAGGCATCCGTGGATGCGGGTCAAATCGCGCGCCAGCAGTTCGTCTCTTCCCAGGCCCCCGGCTCCCACGATTGAATTAAACAGTGCTCTATACTTTACAAGTAAATTAAAACATGTGAAGTTATGTCCACCAAAAGGGTCATCCATGACAACCAGTCGTTTCGCCACACGCCTGAATTCCTTTGCCTCGCGACCACAGGCCGAATGGCCTGATCTTGTCGACAAGCCGTCCATGCTGCAGATGGCGGCGCGTGCGGCGAAGGTTGCGGGGCTGACCGACCTTGACCTCAACTTTCCCGACCATGTCGATGAAAAACCTGCGGAAATGGCGCGAAAACTCGGCGATGTCGGGCTTTCGATCAATGGCTTCGCCATGCGCTACTACTCCAACCCGGCTTTCAAGCTCGGCGCCTTCACCAATCCAGATCCCGCAGTTCGCCGCGAAGCCATCGACCTAACCAAGGCCGGCATTGACGCCGTGCGTGAGGCCGGCGCCAATCTGATGACGCTGTGGCTCGGCCAGGATGGCTTTGACTATGCCTTCCAGGCCGACTACGCGACGCTGTGGCAACACGAGATAGACGGTATTCGTGAAGTGGCGGCGCATGATCCCGACTGCCAGATCAGCCTGGAATACAAGCCCAACGAGCCGCGCTCCTACAGCCTGATGCCCGACGCGGCGACGACATTGCTGGCGATCCGCGAGATCGGACTGCCCAATCTCGGCGTGACGCTTGATTTCGCCCATGTGCTCTACGCCGACGAGCAGCCGGCCTTTGCCGCAGCACTGGTCGCGCGCCACAGCAAGCTCTTGGGCGTCCATCTCAACGACGGCTACGGCAAGCGCGACGACGGCCTGATGGTCGGCGCGGTGCACACGCTGCAGACGATCGAGCTGCTCAGGCAGATCCTCCGCGACGGCTACGCCGGCGCCATCTACTTCGACACGTTTCCCGACATGACCGGGCTCGATCCGGTCCACGAATGCGAAGTCAACATCGCCACAGTCAAACGCATGCTGCGCGTTGTCGATCGGCTGGAAAAGGACAACCGCCTGTCCACCGCCGTCGATCGTCAGGACGCGGTCGCATCGCAAGCCATCATTCAGGAAGCCATGCTCGGGCCGGACAGCTGACGCCGTCGCCGTCGCCGTTTTTCAACAAGGGAGGAAAGACCATGAAATTTCTGCTTGCCACCGCTGCCGCTGGCCTGATGGCGCTGTCCATCGGTTCGGCATTTTCCGCGGACCTCGCGCCGCTCAACTCCGACACCGAGCAGGATCGCATCGACTGGTCGCAGCTCGAGGCCAAGTTCGGTGCTTTCCCCAAGCTGCCCGAGGGCACCAAGGCGGGCGCCGTCTCCAAGACGCTGACCAACGAATACTGGCGCTCGCTGGGTGAGGGCTACAAGTCGTTCGGCGACCGCGTCGCCGTTCCGGTCGTCTACCAGGCGGCGCAGAGCGAGGGCGACCAGCTCGGCCAGCTCACCATCGCCGAAGGCCTGGTCACACAAGGCTACAACGTGCTTCTCGTCTCGCCGCAGACCGACTCCAACCTGCAGCCGATCATGGAACAGGCCAAGTCCGCCAACGTGCCGGTGGTCAACGTCAATGACGCGGTCATCCCGCAGGCTGAGCACTATGTCGGCAATGTCCAGCGCGACAATGGCGTGCGCGTCGCCAAATGGTTCATCAAGAACCGGCCGGATGGCGGCAAGGTCGCCATCGTCGAAGGCCAGGCCGGCGTCTATGCCGCCGTCCAGCGCACGGATGGCTTCAAAACCACGATCACCGAGGCCGGGAAGTTCGAGGTCGTCGCCAGCGTGCCCGGCAACTGGGATCGCCAGACATCCTACGACGCGGCCACCAACATCCTGCAGCAGCACCCCGACCTGATCGGCTTCTATGCCAACAATGACGGTATGGCGCTGGGCATCGTCGAGGCGGTCAAGGCCGCCGGCTTGCAGGACAAGGTCGCCGTCTTCGGCACCGACGGCATCTCCGACGCGTATACCTCGATCCGCGCCGGCGAGCTGACCGGCACCGTCGATAGTTTCCCGGTGCTGACCGGCGAGGTGGCGCTGGAATCGGCGCTGCGACTGGTGGCCGGGCAGAAGCTGCCGCGCGTCGTCGCCACGCCGCAGGCGCTGATCACCAAGGACAATGCCGACCGCTATTCCGGCGCCGGCGACGCCGTGCGCAAGGCGCTGCTCGAGGACGCGGCGGCGGGCAACTAAGACGGGGCAACAACCGGGGCTGTTGCACCCCCCTCATCCGGCCGCTTCGCGGCCACCTTCTCCCCGCTGGGGAGAAGAGCAGGGCGCCGACGCTGGCGATCTCCTCTCCCCTCGGGGAGAGGTCAGCCGAGCGAAGCGGAGGCTGGGTGAGGGGTCTTTGAGAGATCGCTTGGAGAACGAACCAATGTCACCTCGGCTGCAATTCGAGGGCATTTCCAAGGTGTTTCCGGCCGTGCGGGCGCTGAGCGATGTGTCCTTTTCGGTCGGCGTCGGCGAAATCCATGGCCTGCTCGGTGAGAACGGCGCCGGCAAATCGACGCTGCTGCGCATCCTGTCTGGTGTCTACCGGCCGACAGCCGGAAGCGTGCTGATCGACGGCAGACCGGTGACGCTGAACAATCCGGTCGCGGCGCGTGCCGCGGGCGTCGCCATGATCCATCAGGAATTGCAGCAGGTGCCGCAGCTCAGCGTCGCCCAGAACATGTTCCTCGGTCATCCGCTGACGCGCGGCGGCATCTTCGTCGCACGGCGCGAGCAGGAGCGTCGCGCTGCGGAAGCCCTCGCCGCCCTCGATCCGACGATCGATCCGGCAGTCCCGCTCGGCAGCCTGAAGGTCGCGCAGCGGCAGATCGTCGAGATCGCCCGGGCGCTGCTCGATCGGGCGCGCATCGTGGCGATGGACGAGCCGACATCGAGCCTGACGCCGAGCGAGTTCGAGCGCCTGGCCGAAGTCATTGCCGGACTGGCGCGCGACGGTGTCGCGGTTGTCTATGTCTCGCACAAGCTGGACGAGGTGTTCGGCATCTGCCAACGCGCCACAATCATGCGCGACGGTGTCGTGGTCGGATCCGTCGATCTCGCGCAGATGTCGGAAAAAGCCGTCGTTTCGATGATGGTCGGCCGCGAGCTTGCCCAGGAACAGCACCGCTCGCACGCTTCCAGCGAAGTAAGGCTGAGCGTGCGTGGCCTCGCCTCGGCATCCAAGGTCCATGACGTCTCGTTCGACCTGCATCGCGGCGAGGTGCTGGGCATTGCCGGCCTGGTCGGCTCGGGCCGCACCGAACTGCTGCGGCTGCTGGCCGGCGCCGACCGCGCCTCATCAGGCAGGGTCGACATCGACGGCAAGGCGATCAAACTTTCCAATCCGCGCGACGCTATCGCCGCCGGCATCGGCCTGGTGCCGGAGGAGCGCAAGCGCGAAGGCATCGTGCCGTTACGGTCGATCTCCAGCAATATGGCGCTGGCGTCGATGGGCGTGTTCGCACCGCGCGGCGTCATCGATCACACCAGGCTGAAGCGGGTCGCGGCCGAGAAGATGAAGCGGGTCAATCTCAGGCCATTCCTGCTCGACCGGCCGATCCGGCTGTTCAGCGGCGGCAACCAGCAGAAGGCGATCATCGGCCGCTGGCTGGCGGCGGGAACGCGCATCCTTTTGTTCGACGAGCCGACGCGCGGCATCGATGTCGGCGCCAAGGCGGAGATCTATCATTTGATCGAGGAGCTCGCCGCCGAAGGCCATTCGGTCGTCGTCGTGTCGTCCGAGCTTCCCGAGGTGATCCGGCTCGCCGACCGCGTGCTGGTCATGCGCGACGGCACGGTCGCCGCCGCAATCGACCGGTCCGATCTCAACGAACAGGCGATCGCGGCGCACGCCATACCCCAATCGGAGACTCAGGCCGGCAAGGCGCAAGGCCATCGGGCCGGTGCATAACGGACAGGACCAGCGGATGACTGATATAACCGAACACACAGCAGCGCGCCCAAGGGCTGAATTCCTGCACCGGTTTTCCGTGCGCGACGCCGGGACGCTGATCGGCCTGGTCGTGATCCTCGCCGTCTTCGGTGCGCTGGTCCCGGGCTTCTTTGCCGAGCGCAACCTGATCAACATCCTGCAGCAGTCGAGCATCAATGCCTGCCTGGCCTTGGGCATGACGCTGGTGATCATCTCGGGCGGCATCGATCTGTCGGTCGGGCCGACGGCGGCCCTTTCGGCCGTCATCTCGGCCTCGATGCTGGTTGCCGGCGTGCCGTTTCCGCTGGCCATCGCCGCCGGCTTCGCCATCGGCCTCGTCTGCGGGCTGCTCAACGGCGTGCTGGTCGCCTATGTCGGACTGCAGCCTTTCATCGTCACGCTGGGAACGCTCAGCACCTACCGGGCGCTGGCGCTGATCTATACCGGCGGCAATCCGGTGCTCGGCCTGCCTGCCGGCTTCCGCACCATCTTCAACGGCTCGCTGTTCGGATTGCCGTTGGCGGTCATCATCGTGGGCGTGGTCGCGCTGATCGCATGGATCATCCTCAAGAAGACGCCGTTCGGCGAATATCTGCTCGCCGTCGGCGGCAATGAGGAGGCCGCCTACATAGCAGGCGTGCCGATCGCCCGCACCAAGATAGCCGCCTACATGATTTCGGGTCTGCTGGCGGCCCTTGCCGCGCAGATCCTGATCGGCCGGCTGGGTGCCGCCGAGCCCATTCTCGGCAATCTCTGGGAGCTCGATGCGATTGCCGCGGCGGCCATCGGCGGCGCCTCGCTGATGGGCGGCAAGGGCAGCGTGGTCGGCACCATCCTGGGCGCCGTCATTCTCGGCACCATGCGCAACGGCCTGACGCTGATGAATGTCCAGTCCTTCTATCAGCTCCTGGCAACTGGTCTTATAATCCTTGCCGCGATGCTTATCGATCGCGTGACGAGGGGACGTGGATGACCTTGACCAGCCTGGATCTGAAAGCAGTAGGACCGCGGATCCGCATGATGATGCCGCATTTGACGCCGCTCGAGGCGAAGGTGGTGGAAACCGTCTTCGGACGGCGCGGCTTCGACGAGACCATTCCGCTCAAGCAGATCGCCGAAGAGGCCGGCGTGTCGGAGGCGATGGTGGTCAAGATCGCCAAGAAGCTGGGTTTTTCCGGCTACCGCGACTTCCGCACCGCGGTCTATGAGTATAGCCGCCTGCCGACCGCAGAAATGCACCAGGAGCTGTCGGCCGACGACAGTTCGGCCGAGATCGTCCAAAAAGTGTTCCGCACCTCCATCCAGGCGTTGGAGGAAACGCTGGCGATCCTCGACATGGACGATTTCGACCGCGCCGCCGATCTTCTCTACCGCGCCAAGAACCGGGATTTCTATGGCGTCGGCGGTTCGGCGCAGATCGCGCGCGACGTGTCGCACAAATTCCTGCGCATCGGCATCCGCGCATCGGTCTACGACGATTCGCACATGATGCTGATGTCGGCCTCGCTGCTCGGCGCCGACGACATCGCCGTCGGCTTCTCGCATTCGGGCAATACCAGCGCCGTCATCGATGCCATCCATCTCGCCCGCAAGAGCGGGGCGCGGACGCTGGCGATCACCAACTACGACAACTCGCCGCTGGCCGCCGTTGCAGACATCGTGCTGTGCTCGACAGCGCAGGGCTCGCCGCTGATGGGCGAGAACGCTGCGGCGCGCATCGCCCAGCTCAACATTCTCGATGCGCTGTTCGTCGCGGTGGCGCAGCGCGACTATCAGGCGGCGGAGCGCAATCTCGGCCGCACCATGTCGGCGGTGACGTCGAAACGTCGGGACAAGGGCTCATGAAAGATTGGGGTACATGACGGCTCCGCTGGTCACCGTGTTCGGCAGCCTGCATTACGACATCATGGTCGAAGCGCCTGACCGCCCGCGCAAGGGCGAAACGGTGACCGGCCATGCCTGGCAGCCGAAATGCGGCGGCAAGGGCGGCAACCAGGCAGTGTCGGTGGCGCGAGCCGGCGTGGGCTCGGCGATGATCGGCGCCGTCGGCGATGACGATTTCGGCCGCGTGCTTCTCGACAATCTCTACCGCTGCGGCGTCGACAGCCGCTTCGTGCGGGTCGCGGCTGGCGCCGGCTCCGGCATGAGCGTGGCGATTTTCGACGACGGCGGCGATTATGGCGCGGTGATCGTGTCAGGCAGCAATCTCACCTTGGGCAAGAAAGACGTCGCGGAAGCTACTGATGTGATTGCGCAAACGTCGGTTCTGCTGCTGCAGAACGAGGTGCCGGAAGCCGCCAACATTGCCGCGGCGCGGGCGGTGAAGGCGCATGGCGGGCGCGTCGTGCTCAACGCCGCACCCGCCCGAAAACTGTCCGGCGAACTGATCGCACTTACCGATATCGTCATCGTCAACGCCATCGAGGCGGAATTCCTGGCCGGCATTCCGGTCGTCGACACGCTCGAGGGGGCTACCGAGGCGGCACGCATGCTGGCCGATTTCTATCCGGCCGCGATCGTCACGGCCGGCGGGGAGGGCGTTGCCTATTGCGACCGCGACGGCCAGGCGTTCGTGCTGGCGGCCATCCCGGTGAAGGTCGTCAGCACCCATGGCGCCGGCGACGAGTTCGTCGGCGCGTTCGCGGCAGGCCTTGCCCGTGGGCATCAGGTCGAGGCTGCCCTCGCCGCCGCCAACACCGCCGCGGCCGTGCTGGTCGCCACGGCGGAACGCGAGCGCGAGGAGATCTGAGACGGATGGCCGCCTCCGCCCGTGACAGGCGACAAGAAGCGGATGGCGAGGACTTTTCGCCCGGCTCCGACAGGCCGATAAAGTTCGACAATTGATACGAAAGCCCGCCACCCTTTCGGATGACGGGCTTCCGTAGCCTGGGCGCCAGGAACGCCACGGTAGCGACGCTGCTACTAAATGCTCCGTAGATACTCAATATGCGGCCTTCGCGCCGTCAGGCGCATCGGCCAAACAAATGAAGCCCACGCCTTTGGCGGAGAGCGCGGGCCTTCGCAGCCGGGCGCTTGCGCGTCCGGCTGCCGATGTCGTCAGTGCTTGCTCTTGCCGGGGCTGGCGGCACCGCCACTGATGGCGATGCGCTTGGCTTTCGACTGTGCGCGCTCCGTCTTGGGCAGCGTCACGGTGAGCACGCCGTTATGGAAGGCGGCGTTCACCTTGTCCTCCTCGACCTCGTAGCCGAGCGGGATGCGGCGCTCGAAGCGGCCGTAGAACCGCTCGGAGAACTGCCTGTCCTTGTCCTCGGTCTCGGAGCGCTTCTCGCCGCGCAGCGTCAGCACACCGTCATCGAGCATCACCTCGACGTCCTTTTCGTCCATGCCAGGAATTTCCGCGGTCACGCGGATCTCCTTCTCGCCGTCGGCGATTTCGACGCTCGGCCAGCTGCCGCGCGCCGACGAAAATCCGCTGAGCGAAGGCATGCGCGTTTCGAAGCCGCGGAACGCGTCGTCGATCAGGCGGTTCATCTCGCGATGCAACGCCATGAACGGGTCGCGCTCCTCGTCACGATAGAAGCTGGGAACCGGACTGTTCTCCCGGCCCCAGGGTATGAGATCACGAATAGCCATTGCTGTTCTCCTTTCTGGACTGGTTGCGCCAAAGGCGAACGCCAGAGATCGCCTTCGCTCAGGCGGCCTGCTTCGGCTTCTCGACCTGCCCGGCCTTCCGCGCGTCGTCGTCCTTGGCGATCGCGATGCGACGCGGCTTCATCTCCTCGGGCACTTCGCGCACGAGGTCGATCGTCAGCAGGCCGTTGTTGAGCGAGGCGCCGGTGACCGTCATGTGATCGGCAAGCTCGAAGCGCCGTGTGAACGGTCGCACCGGAAGGCCGCGATGGAGATATTCCACCTCGTCCTGTTCCTTGCGCTCGCCCGAGACGATTAGAAGGTTCGGCTCGTGGCTAATGTCGAGATCGTTCTCGGAAAAGCCGGCGACGGCGATCCTCACACGATAGGTGTTCTCGTCGCTTCGCTCGATGTCATAAGGCGGCCAGGTTTCGACTGCCTGAGGCGCGTTTTCCAGCAGGGTGAAGATACGGTCGAAACCGATGCTCGACCGATAGAGCGGGGAAAAGTCGAATGCGGTTCTCATAGCTACATCCTCCATGGAGCAACATAGTACGAGGGACGCCAAAGAGCTTGGCGCTCCCTGGGTTCTGCCGGTCCCGTTCGGCAACCGGCAATTTGGATTTGGTTATTGTCAGGCCGAAATCAAGACCCAGATTCTGTCCCGCAGCCAGATTTTTTTGTTGCCAGATTGTACTGGCAATGCCGGTTTCAACCGTCATTTGAGGGTCGCGCCGGCACGCCGCATGGAGGATATCATGACCATGACACGCGACGACATCATTTCGGTGCTGGGCCCGGTGGACGACGCCATCATCGCCGACATCGCCTCGACCGGCGCGACGATCGAAGAGTTGCGCGAGGCCTTTGCCTGGGTCGGTGCCGATGAGGCGCTGGTGAATGAGGGCCGCCCTCTGCCGTCGGCAAGGGTGGCGACGCTGATCGGGCTTCTCGAACCGCCGGACGACGACATATAGCCGGCCGTTACGTCGGCAGGGGCAGAGGTCTGGGGCAAGCAGGGCTGGAGACGGGGAGGGTCTTGAAGCGCGCAGGCAGACGAACCATCTCGTCCATCGGCGCCGATCGGGCTGCCTCCTGCTTAATCGAGGATGTACTTGCTCTAAAAAACAGAAAGAAGGAGGAAGTGATGAACGACGTCCCATTTTCCGAGCCGATCACGCTCAAGCTCCAATCCGTCGGAGAGCGCAAGGTCGCAAGCAGTTGGGAAGCCATCGAATGCATGCAGCAGTGGCCGGACCGGGCGCGCGGCCGGAACTGGCGCGCAGCCTATCGCGCCTGCCGCGACGCGCTCGACGGCTGGCGCACCGCCCGCGAGGCTCGCACTGCCTTCGTCAAGGCGGTTCGCACGGCCGGACTGCTTGTCACGGGGCGTAAATCCACCTGAATATCAATCCACCTGAACGCCAATGAACCTGAAGCAGGGGCGGACGCGCTATGCTGCAGAGGCGGCGCCTTTCATGAAAAGCGCCGCCCCTCCCTGTCTCACTGCAGCGTAATAACACCGTCCACCGCCCGCCATTCGGAGGGCTGGATCAGACGGTGATGGGCGACACGCACGGAATGCAGCGGGCCTTCGATCTCACGTTCCCAAAATTCGAGGAAATGCTTCAGAGTCGGGAAATCCGGAGCGATGTCGTACTCCTGCCAGATGAAGAGCTGCAGCAGGTCCCGATAGTCGGGAAGACGATAATGGATCTCCGCCGTCGTCAGGCCAAAACCCTGCATCTGGAGCTGGAACTCGTTGCTGACCATGCACGTCTCCTTTCTGTCGTAAATCAGGCGCCGACGCGGTGGGGCCCGCCGTGGCGGCTTCGGCTGGCGCCGGCGCCTTGAGATGGACCTGCGCCATCGAGTGCCTGCAGAGCGTCCATGATCTCTTCAAAGGCGATTGGAGCTTTGGCGCCGGGCGGCTTGCGCAGCGCCGGCATGGATTCGACCGCGCAGGCATCGGAGGCCCATGACGACAGGATCGCGCGCTTTTCACCGACGTCCAGCGTCGCGTCGGCCAGCACGTCCTGTGGACGATCGAAATGCCGCGCCGGATCGAGCAGCCGGCCGAGAGCGGGATCTTCCGGTGCAATCGAAATCGTTGGGGCATCGCGTTCCATCGCCATCCTCCGCGTGCAAAAACGCGTCCGCTTCCTCATCGGTTCCGGCCGGCCGGCAGGCGGTGCCGCGGTCGACGACGACGTTGGAGGGTTGCGGCGCGGTTTCAAGCCGCATCCGTCGTTTCAATCCTGGAATAGCGCCATAATTACAGTGCGCTATTACGGTGCGTTGGCACTCGACCACGGCGAGTGCTAAAATTTTTTCGACGTCCTCTTGAAAGCCTGAATCGGCAGACTAATTCGATATGCGCGTGATGCCTGAGCAGGGGTCGCGCACCGTCGCATCGGCCGTTGTACCGGTCGGCTGCGAAGGGAGGTCCAAGAAAATCTGTTTGTCCTATGAGGAGAACGACATGGCGTTCCGTCCACTGCATGACCGTATCCTGGTCCGCCGCATCGAGGTCGACGAGAAGACCGCGGGCGGCATCATCATTCCCGACACCGCCAAGGAAAAGCCGCAGGAAGGCGAGGTAATCGCCGCCGGGCCTGGGGCGCGTGACGATAGCGGCCAGCTGCAGCCGCTCGACGTCAAGGTCGGCGACCGTATCCTGTTCGGCAAATGGTCGGGCACCGAGATCAAGCTCAACGGCGAGGACCTGCTCATCATGAAGGAAAGCGACGTGCTGGGCGTGATCGAATCGACCGACAAGATGCAGAAGGCCGCCTGAGCGGGGCCTGGACAAGCAATCAGTCAACGAAAAGCTGCCTATTTGAAGGAGTTATCCAATGGCTGCCAAGGATGTGAAATTCCATACCGAAGCCCGCGAGAAGATGTTGCGCGGCGTCAATATCCTCGCCGACGCAGTGAAGGTCACACTCGGTCCCAAGGGCCGCAATGTCATCCTCGACAAGTCATTCGGCGCCCCGCGCATTACCAAGGACGGCGTTACCGTCGCCAAGGAAATCGAGCTTGAGGACAAGTTCGAGAACATGGGCGCGCAGATGGTGCGCGAGGTGGCGTCGAAGACAAGCGACGTCGCCGGCGACGGCACAACGACCGCGACCGTTCTGGCTCAGTCGATCGTCCAGGAAGGCGCCAAGGCGGTTGCCGCCGGCATGAATCCGATGGACCTGAAGCGCGGCATCGACAAGGCGGTCGACGCCATCGTCGCTGAACTCAAGGCCAATGCCCGCAAGGTGACCCGGAACGACGAGATCGCCCAGGTCGGCGCCATCTCGGCCAATGGGGATGCCGAGATCGGCCGATTCCTCGCCGAAGCGATGGAAAAGGTCGGCAATGAGGGCGTCATCACGGTCGAGGAGGCCAAGACCGCCGAGACCGAGCTCGAAGTGGTCGAGGGCATGCAATTCGATCGCGGCTATCTCAGCCCCTATTTCATCACCAACCAGGACAAGATGCGCGTCGAGCTCGAAGAGCCCTATGTGCTGATCCACGAGAAGAAGCTGTCCAACCTGCAGGCCATGCTTCCCGTGCTCGAAGCCGCAATGCAATCGAGCAAGCCGCTGCTGATCATCGCCGAGGATGTCGAAGGCGAGGCGCTGGCGACGCTGGTCGTCAACAAGCTGCGCGGTGGCCTGAAGGTTGCCGCCGTCAAGGCGCCGGGTTTTGGTGACCGCCGCAAGGCCATGCTGGAAGACATTGCCATCCTGACCGGCGGCACGGCAATCAGCGAGGATCTCGGCATCAAGCTCGAAAACGTCACATTGGAGATGCTCGGCCGCGCCAAGAAGGTGCTGATCGAGAAGGAGAACACCACCATCGTCGACGGTGCCGGCCGCAAGGATGAAATCCAGGCGCGCATCAGCCAGATCAAGGCGCAGATCGAGGAGACCACCTCCGACTACGACCGTGAGAAGCTGCAGGAGCGGCTGGCCAAGCTCGCCGGCGGCGTCGCCGTCATCCGCGTCGGTGGCTCGACCGAGGTCGAGGTCAGGGAGCGCAAGGACCGCGTCGACGATGCCATGCACGCCACCCGCGCGGCGGTCGAGGAGGGTATCCTGCCCGGCGGCGGCGTGGCGCTGCTCAGGGCGGCGAAGGCGCTCGACAATGTCGCCGTCGACAATCCCGACCAGAAGACCGGCGTCGAGATCGTGCGTCGGGCCATCGAACAGCCGGTGCGCCAGATCGCCGAGAATGCCGGCGCCGAGGGTTCGATCATCGTCGGCAAGCTGCGAGAGAAGACCGAATTCGGCTATGGCTGGAACGCCCAGACCAACGAGTTCGGCGACCTCTACGGGCAGGGCGTGATCGACCCGGCCAAGGTGGTGCGCGCCGCTCTCCAGGACGCGGCGTCGGTGGCCGGCCTGCTGGTGACCACCGAGGCGATGGTGGCCGAGAAGCCGAAGAAAGAAGGTGCCACGCCGGCGATGCCTGCCGGTGCCGGCATGGACTACTGACGCCAGGCTTCTGAGGACAAACGGCCGTGGGGGGGGGGGGGGGGGGGGGGCGGGGGGGGGGGGGGGGGTGGGGGGGGGGGGGGGGGGGGGGGGGGGGGGTTTTTGGTTTGGGA
>NZ_JBVVQC010000018.1:42141-51710 GCF_055811515.1 Mesorhizobium sp. WSM4841 | reverse complement strand
GCGGCGGGGGGCGCCCCCCCCCCCACAACCCGCGGCCCCCCCGCGGCGGGGGGGGGGGGGGGGGGCCCGCCCCCCCCCCCCCGCCGCCCCCCCCCCCCCCCCGCGGCCCCCCCCCCCCCCGGGGGCCCACGGCCTTGGCGGATCATATACAGGTGTTGCCATGGACATGATGAACAGTTTTGGAAAGATCACGGCGCCGACCCTTTCCAAGACCGATTTCAACTATGAAACGGAGTGCAAGACGGCGCTGGCGCCGCTTGTCGACGGATTGCTGGACGCGGTCGAGTCGGCCGGCTGGGACCGTCGCAAGGCGGCCTATACGTTGATGTTCCTGTCGGCTCAGCGATTGGGAGCCGGCAAGGAGTAGACGGCGCGCGACCTTCATGGCGTTCGCCCGCCGCAACGATCTTCTTGCACCGCAGACGAATGGGACGGTCGCGAGCGGTGCGTTCGCAGCCGACTAATGCTCCGGCCTGAGTGGAAGACGAAGCGCGCCGAGCGCAGGAACACGCGCGCCTAAGCTCGTGGCAAGGGCCTGCGCATGATAAACGACGCATGGCCTTCCGCGCCGTGGGACGAAGGCCTGCGCTCGACCACTTCGAACCCGTGCTTGCGATAAAAGGCCAGCGCCCGGTCGTTCCCCTCGATCACTTCAAGCGCGATGCTGGGAATTCCCGAATGAGCGGCAAGGACGGCGTGCAGCATATCGGCGGCCAGCCCTGTGCCGAACTCGCTGTTGTCGATGTGGAGCCGGTCGAGCATGACGTTGCCGGTTTCATCCATCTCGGCCATCGCGTAGCCGGCGATAGAGCCGTCCGGCCGTTCCGCAACGAAAGACATCTTGTTGTCGTCTGCCAGTTCCGCCGCGATCTTCTGCGGCGCGTGGTAGTCGTCCGAGATGCGTGCCGTGGTCTCGGCACCGATGATTGGCGAGTAGGTCCGGCGCCAGGACTCTCCAAGGAGCCGCGACACCGACGGCACGTCCCGTTCGGTCATGGCCCTGATTTGAGTCATCGCTACTACCTCCCCGGCAGTTTATTGCATCGCATCCTTCGCGCCTCGGATCATCGTCTCACCCGCGATTTCAGCCAGCGGTCGAAGGCCACGGCGAGGATGAGGATCAGGCCGATGACGATGCTCTGGGTGTAGGACGAGACGTTGTTGAACTGCAGCCCATTCTGCAGCACGCCGATCAGTGCCGCACCCACCACCGTGCCGCCGACCGAGCCAATGCCGCCGAACAGCGAGGTGCCACCGATGACGACCGCCGAGATCACCGTCAGTTCGTAGCCGATGCCGGCGACGGCTTCCGAGGAATTGAGCCTGGCCGACAATACGAAGGCGGCGAGGCCGGCGAAGAAGCCGACGATGACATAGACCGAGATCAGGATACGGTCGACGCGCAGGCCCGACAGCCGCGCCGCCTCGGCATTGCCGCCGACGGCGTAGACGGCGCGGCCGTAGCGCGTGTAGCGCAGCACGATGTGGCAGAGGATTGCCGCCGCCGCGAAAATGATCGCCGGCACCGGGACCGGGCCGATCAGCCCGGTGCCGAACCAGCGCATCGAGGCGTCGAAGCCGGAGATCGGGCCGCCGTTGGAGATCGTCAGCGTCAGGCCGCGAAAGACGGTGAGGCCGCCAAGCGTGACGACGAAGGGCGGCACCTTCAGCCTGGTGATGGCAAAGCCCTGGACGCCGCCGGCCAGGGCGCCGATGACGACGGCAGCCAATAGGGCTGCGAACCAGCCAAAGCCTTGCGTGCCGGACGTCGACAGCGACAGCGTGTTGGCGGTGCCGCCCTTGGCCACCACCGCCGCGACCATGCCGCAGAAAGCCAGCAGCGAACCGACCGACAGGTCGATGCCGGCAGTGAGGATGACGAAGGTCATGCCGAGCGCGATCAGCCCGGTGATCGAGATCTGCCGCATGATGTTGAAGATGTTGATGGGGTCGATGAAGCTCGGCTTCAGGACGGTGAAAACAACGATCAGCAGCGCCAGGAACATCAGCGGGCCGAAGCTCATCAGCAGGCGCGCGACATTGATGCCGCCGCGCTGGGTCTGTTCGGTCGTGCTGGTCATTGCGTCGCTTCCTGCGTTTGATCGAGCGCCATCAGTTCCATCAGTTTTTCCTCGGTCGCCTCGATGCCGGGCATCTCGCCGGTGATGCGTCCGCGCCGCATGGTGACGATCCTGTCCGACACCGCAAGCACCTCCGGCAGTTCGGACGAGATCATCATGATGGCGATGCCGCGCGTTGCGAGCTGCACCAGGATCTGGTGCACCTCGGCCTTGGCGCCGACATCGACGCCGCGTGTCGGTTCATCGACAATCAGCACCTTGGGGTCGCGCGCCAGCCAGCGGGCAAGGATGACCTTCTGCTGGTTGCCGCCGGACAGCCCCTCTATGGGCTGCTCGGGCGAGGCCATGCGGATAGACAGCGTCTTCCTGTAGCTTGCCAGCGCTTCGCGCTCGCGGCGCTCGGCCATGAAGCCGGCGGCGTTGGAGTAGCGGCCGAGGGCGGCGATGGAAAAATTGGTGAGGATGCCGAGCGCGGCGAAGATCGCCTGGTGCTTGCGGTCTTCCGGCACCAGGCCGATGCCGAGCGCGATGGCGTCGGCGGGTGTTTCAGGCGCGATCGGCTTGCCGTCGAGCGCGATGGTGCCGGCGGCAATGCGGTCGGCTCCGAAGATGGCGCGGGCCAACTCGGTGCGGCCGGAGCCGACGAGGCCGGCGACGCCGAGGATCTCGCCCGCCTTGAGGTCGAGATCGACGCCTTCGAGCACGATGGCGTGCGGCGCTTGCGGATCGCGCACCGTGCGCAGGCCGCGCACGGAGAGCCTGACGTCGCCGGCGACGTCGCGCAGCGTCGGCCTGGCATAAAGCTCGGACGCGGCGCGGCCGACCATCTTCTCGATGATTTTCGGCAGCTTGATCGGCCCGCCGTCGCGGTCGAGATGGCCGGCCAGCCTGCCGTCGCGCAGCACCGTCATGCGGTCACAGATGGCAGAGGCCTCTTCCAGCCTGTGGGTGACGAACATGATGGCGACGCCATCCTTGCGCAGCCGGCCCATAATCGACATCAGCTTCTGCACTTCGGTTTCGGTCAGCGCCGAGGTCGGCTCGTCCATGATGATGAGGCGGCTCTTCAGCGACAGCGCGCGGGCGATCTCGACCAGCTGCTGTTCGGCGACAGACAGTGCCGACACCGGCGTAGTCGGGTCGAGGTCCAGACCAACGCGGGCGATGATCGCGCGCGAGTCTTCCTCCATCTTCCGCCAGCTGACCAGGCCGAGCGGCCCGAGCGGCGCGCGGCCGATAAAAATATTCTCCGCCACGGTGAGCGTCGGGATCAGGCTCAGTTCCTGGTAGATGGTGACGATGCGGAGGCGCTTGGCGTCCTGCGGGTTGTGGGGATTGAATTCGACGCCGTCGAAGACGATGCGGCCGCTGGAGGGCGGCATCACGCCGGAAAGGATCTTGAGCAGAGTCGACTTGCCGGCGCCGTTCTCGCCGAGCAGGCCGAGGATTTCGCCGGGCCGAACCTCGAGCGAGACATCGCTGAGCGCGGTCACGCCGGCAAAGCGCTTGGTCACGCCTTCTACGACGAGGAGGGCGGGCGATGGCGACGTCGTTGCCGCTTCTGCTGGAGACAAAAAATCCTCCTGAAAGATGAGATCGATCGTTCCGATTGTTACACAAGGTTGGCGGGACAGCGCCCCCCTCTGTCCTGCCGGACATCTCCCCCACAAGGGGGGAGATTGCGCCTTCATCACTGGTTTCGCCAATCACCAACGTTGCAGAGGAGAGCCTGCGTCGAAGCTGCCAATCTCCCCCCAAGTGGGGGAGATGCCCGGCAGGGCAGAGGGGGGCGCGGCAGAACGCTACTTTTGCCGCTGTGCGCCCTCGGCGTCGCCTACTTCGTCTCGCCAAGCCTTTCAGCCTTGTCGAGATTGTCCTTGCCGATGACGATCGGCGTCAACAGCACGAGCTTTTCCTTCGGCTCGGTCTTGTCCTTGGCATAGGCGACCGCGATCTGCACCGCGGTGCGCGACTGCTCGCCGGGGAACTGTTCGACGGTGCCGGCCAGCTTGCCGTCGCGCACGGCGACCAGCGCTTCGGGAAGCGCATCGAAGCCGTAGATCTTGACGTCGGTGAAGTTGCGCGCCGCGCAGGCTTCTACCGCGCCAAGCGCCATGTCGTCATTGGCGCAGATGATCGCGTCGGGCTTGCCGTTGGCGGCAAGGCCGGCCTCGGTGACGGACAGCGCCTCGGCGCGGGCGAAGTTGGCGGTCTGCTCGAAGACGATCTGGTATTTGTCCTTCAGCGGATCGAGCACGTTGTGCACGCCCTTGTTGCGGTCGATCGCCGGGCCGGCGCCGGGCTGGCCCTGCAAATGGAAGATCTTGGCACCGTTCGGGAACGCCGCCACCATGGCCTGCGCCTCGGCCTCGCCGCCTTTGACATTGTCGGCGCCGACATGGGCGAGAATGCCTTCGACGCCGTCGACGCGGCGGTCGATGGTGACTACGGGGATGCCAGCCTGGACCGCCTGCTCGATGGCCGGCGCCAGCGCGTTGACGTCGAGCGGCGAGATGACGATGGCGTCGACCTTCTGCACAAGCGCCGCCTCGATATCGGCGGTCTGCTTTGGCGCCGAATTCTGGCCGTCGCTCTCGGTCAGGTTGACGCCTTGCGCCTGCGCCTCCGCCTTGATCTGGTTCAGCATGTGAACGAAGAACGGAAAGCCGAGGCTCGGCACCGAACCCAGTATGGTCAGCTTGTCCTGGGCGACCGCCAGCTGCGGAGCGGCCAGAGCCAATGTGCCGATGGCAACGGACGACAGCAGGAATTCACGTCTATTCATCAATTTGGTCTCCTCCATATGAACGCACGACCCCGAAAACCGGAATGGGTCTCCGGCAGGCCTGACGCGTCGATTTAGAAATGGAGTGTCCTTTGAGCGCCCAACGGGACGCAACGGCGCTCCAGCCGGTCCACCGCGACGTTCTCCTCCGCTCGGCGCCGGCGCGCGGATGCTAGCCAAGGCCGGAGGTTTGCGCAAGAACGCCCAACGCCGCCGCCGCGCGCTTCATGTCGCCAGCGCGCGGTTGATCACGCTGACGCGCATTGCGCAGAGATTGCGCCCCGATAATCTCTCAGTCTGCCACCGCCGGCTTGCTGATTTTGTCGGTTGTCAGCGACAGCAAGGTGATTGATCCAAATACGACCGCAGCACCGACTGCTGCGGTCGGCGACAGCCGCTCGCCTAGAAATATGGCAGCACCAATCGCTCCGAACACGCTCTCCGCGCTGACGATCACCGCGGCATGGCTGGCGGATGTGAAGCGTTGAGCGACCGTCTGGATGCCGAAGGCGGCCCCGGTCGAGAAGATGCCGAGCACGGCGAGTTCCGGGCCTGCATCGCTGATGGCGGCCAGCGACAGATTACCCTGGAGGGCGCCGAGCGGCAGGGTGAGCACGGCGGCGCCGAGAAATTGCGCGGCAGCCGCCGCGACCGGCGCGCCGTGGGTCTGCATGTGGCGACCAAGCTCCACCATCCAAAGCGCGTAGCACGCGGCCGAAAGTATCGCAGCGAGATCGCCCTGGCTGAAGCTGGTGGTCAAGCCTCCGGACAGCAGCAGGACACCGACCACTGTCATGGCAGCCGCAAGCCCGCCAACAGCAGTCGGGCGCTCGCCAATCAGCAACCAGGCGGCGAGCGGTGTCATCACCGTTGCGGTGCTCACCAGGAAGCTCGCATTGGTAACCGAGGTGTCGAGATAGGAGACCTGCTGGATGATGATCGAAATTGAAAACAGAACGCTGACTTTGGCGAGGCTCATCCAGTAGCCGGGCCCGGATTTCCTTCCCCATTCGAGCATCGTCAGCGGCGCGACCATGAGCCCCGCGATCAGGCAGCGCATGCCCACGGCGCTGAGCGGATCGAGATGATCCAGCACAGTCTTCTGCGCAACATTACCGAAGCCCCAAAAGGCAGCAGCAAGCAGAAGCAGACAGTTGGCCTGCACCTTCGACATATCGATGTCTCGACAAAGCTTGCGCCGCAAAGGGCGGATCGCTGGTTGCTAGCGGGCGGCGAGCTTGTCCCACCGTTTGCAATAAGGGCGGACGCCGACGGGCACGATCTCATAGCCGGCGTCGTTCAACTGGAGCTTCATCTCCTCGAAATGCCGCTTTGAGCCGCTGACGATCGATTCAGGCGTGTAGTCCCAGCCGTTGCGGGCGGCGTTGGCCAGAACGTCGGCATAGACGCGCATGCTCGTGATTTTCACATCCGATTCCAGCACCTGCCTGCATCCTCTTGCGAACAACGGCGAGTGGACGGCGGAAAGACTCAAGATCGTGCATGCCAGCATTATCGAAACAGGACGCATGGAAACCTCCCCTGATAGCAGCTTGTTGCCGCAAGCGAGCTTGCAATTTGTGCGCCTGCGGCGGGATCGGGCAGATGCAGTATTCGGCCTCCTGCATTTGTGGTATTCTTCCGCTGGGGACGGGTCCCACCATGACGTTCAACGACGCTTCGAAAGCGCAGGCGCTCGATGCCTTGTCGGGTCGCGAGCGCGCGGTCGCGGAAAAATTCGCAACCGGCATGACCTATCGCGAAATCGGCAATGCACTTTTCATTGCCCCAACCACTGTTCGCACCCACCTTGCGGCCATCTACGAAAAACTTGGCGTGCGCACCAAGATCGGGCTCGCGGCGTATTTTGCCGGCGCTTCCGGCGCTCGGCCGGACGGGCTGTCACCCCCGTCGGACGCTCCGCCGGTGCTCGCCATATTTCCGATCGAATGCCTGAATTCCGAAGAGCGCTGGCGCCGCTTTGCCGACGGCCTGTCGTCGGACATCACCATCGACCTGGCACGATACGCGGGCTTGCCTGTCATCGCCTTCCACACGATGAAATCGCTGGGCAGCAAGCCGGCCGACTTCGAGGCGGACGGCAAGGCGCTTGGCGCTACCTATATTGTGTCGGGCCAGTTGCGCGCGGACGACCAGAGGATTCGCTTGACGATAGAGCTTGCCGATGCCCGTAGCGGCGTCAGCCTGTGGAGGGAGCGCTACGACCGCCCGGTCGAGGACATTTTCGAGCTGCAGGACAGCCTGACCGAAAGCATCATCAATGTGTTCGCCGGCAGCTACGGAACGCTGGCCACGGTCGGCCGCAATGCGGTTCGCCGCAAGCCGCCGGCCAGCTTGCGGGCCTATGATTTTTATCTACTTGCCCTCGAACAGCACACTACGTTCAGCCGCGCCGGCAATGTCGAGGCGATCCGCTTGTTTTCACGCGCGCTGGAGCTTGACCCTGCTTTCGCCAACTGCTGGGCCGAGCTCGCCTATGCCTATTCGGTCGAGGCCTGCAACGGCTTTGGTGACGACCTGCTGGCGTCGATCGAGAACTGGCGGATCACGGCCGAAAACGCCCTGCGCCTCGACCCGACGGACAGCTGCGCTCACGCATGCCTTGGCAATGTCAGGGCATGCCTTGGCGATCTCGAAGGAGCGGAGCGCGCGCACCGGCGCGCTCTCGAATACGGCTGCAACCACGCCGGCATACTGGCGCTGCTGGCCGGCAGCAAGGCGCTTGTTGTCGGCGATCCGGCCGAGGCGATCCCGCTCATCGAGCGTGCCATGCGCCTCAATCCATTGGCCCCGCCCTGGTATTTCGGCATGCAAGGCCGCATCCTGTTTGCCGCCGGCAGGCATCAGGAAGCTGTCGCGGCGCTCCGCAGGAGTTCGCCGGAATCGCCGGACGTGCTGATGTTCCTGGCGCTTTCGTATGCGGCCATGGGCGAGACCGGCGGGGCGGCGCGCGCCGCGGCCCGCTTGAGAGCCGAATTTCCAGGCTTTTCGGTCGAACGCTTCATCGCAGGCTATCCGGTGACCAACCGGGACGCGTTGCTTGCCATCCGCCACGCTGCCGAACTGGCCAAGCTGCCGTAGATGCCACCTACCGGTCGATCGTCACCATGACGCGTTCGTTGTAGCGCTCACCCGCGACCTTGCCCGGTGCCAGCGCGTCGTTGAGCGCCTGCATTGCGGCGGCGTCGAGCTCGATCGCCGCGGCAGCGACATTCTCCTCGAGGTATTTTCTGCGCTTGGTGCCGGGGATCGGCACGATGTCGAGCCCGAAATCGCTGCCCTTGTGCAGCAGCCAGGCCAGCGCGATCTGGCCGGGCTTGACGCCCTTGGCCGCCGCGATGTCGCGGACAATACCGGCGGCCTGCACATTGGCGTCGTAGTTGGCGCCCTGGTAGCGCGGGTCGCCGCGGCGGAAGTCGCCTTCCGGATAGTCTTCGGCGCGCTTGACGTCGCCGGTGAGGAAGCCGCGGCCAAGCGGCGCGAACGGCACCAGGCCAATGCCGAGTTCGCTGAGCAACGGGATGATCTCCGGTTCCAGATTGCGTTCCCACAGCGAATATTCGCTCTGCACCGCCGACACCGGTTGCACGGCGTGCGCCCGGCGTATGTTGGCGGCGCCGGCCTCCGACAAGCCGAAGAAGCGCACCTTGCCTTCAGTGATTAGTTTGCTGACAGCACCCGCCACCTCCTCGATCGGCACCGCCGGGTCGACGCGGTGCTGGTAGAGCAGGTCGATGTGATCGGTGGCGAGCCGGATGAGCGAACCGTCCACCGCCTCGCGGATATGCTCGGGCCGGCTGTTGCGGTCGGTGCCGATCTGCTTGCCGTTTTCGATACGGAAGCCGAATTTGGTGGCGATCGTCACCTCGTCGCGCCGGCCTTTCAGCGCGCGGCCGAGCAGTGCCTCATTGGTGTGCGGGCCATAGACTTCCGCCGTATCGAGGAAGGTGCAGCCGAGCTCGATGGCGCGGTGCAGTGTGGCGATCGATTCCGCCTCGTCGGCCGGGCCGTAGGACTGGCTCATGCCCATGCAGCCGAGGCCGATCACCGATACCTGCAGCCCTTGGCTGCCCAGCTTGCGTGTGCTCAAGGTCATGGATGAGATCTCCGGACAATGTCAGGGTTCGTGTGCGTCAGGACTATTGCGTCAGGACGATATAGAGCGCTCGCTCGGTTTCCACAGTCGCTCGGTCGAGGCTGATCGCACGATCATGTGAGCTTTCCGCTAAGCGCCTTGCCCGGTGTTGCCCACTGCCCGGAAATTGACAGAACACCCGGTCTCGGCCATCCTTATGCCAGCCGCCTTTTCCTGCGGCGGCGTGTGTATGAGCGAGTCCATGGCCAGTTCCGTCACCAGCCAGAATTCCAAGCGCGCCGCGGTGCGCAAGGCGCTCGACCGCCACAAGGTCTATATCACCGCACAGAGCTTTTCCGCCGGCGCCTACAAAGCCCGTGTCCTCGTCGACGGCGAGGCCTACTGGGTCGACGAATTCCGGCTGAGCCAGCTCCAGCAGGGGCTGTCGCCGGCCGAGCTCGAACTGACGCCGGCCACCGACGATTGAGCCCGTGACATCCATCCCTTCGTCATCCCAGGGCGGAGCAGGAGCGAAGCGACGTCGCGGAGACCCTGGGATCCATGCCGTGACATCGGAGCGCCGCTGCGATCGAATTTTGATGCTGGC
>NZ_JBVVQC010000018.1:0-42041 GCF_055811515.1 Mesorhizobium sp. WSM4841 | reverse complement strand
GCGAAGCGACGTCGCGGAGACCCTGGGATCCATGCCGTGACATCGGAGCGCCGCTGCGATCGAATTTTGATGCTGGCGGGACAGCGCCCCCCTCTGTCCTGCCGGACATCTCCCCCACATGGGGGGAGATCGGATGTCGCGACGCTTTCGCCAATCTCCGACGTTGCAAAGAGGGTGCCCACAGTGACACTGCCAATCTCCCCCCTCGTGGGGGAGATGTCCGGCAGGACAGAGGGGGGCGCGAAGGAATGAGACGCTGGTTCCTGGCTGCCGTGCGCTTCGGTCTTTGACATGCCAGCTCCTTCAAAACTCAAGGCCTATCGCGCCAAGCGCGAATTCAGCAAGACACCGGAACCCGTCGGCGGGCTGGTTGCCGGAGAAGGCAATCGCTTCGTCGTCCACAAGCATCACGCCACTGCCGACCACTACGACCTTCGCCTGCAGGTCGGCGACGTGCTGAAGAGCTGGGCTTTGCCTCGCGGCCCGTCGCTCAATCCCGCCGACAAGCGGCTGGCAGTCGAGACCGAGGACCATCCGCTCGAATATATCGACTTCGAAGGCGTTATTCCCGAGGGCGAATATGGCGGCGGGCCGATGATCGTCTGGGACACCGGCGTGTGGGCACCGATGGACGATGTCGAAAAGAGCCTGCGCACCGGTTCCTTCAAGTTCCGTCTCGCCGGCGAGAAGCTGAATGGCGGCTGGATGCTGACCAGGCTAAAAGCCAAGCCCGGCGACGACGAGAAGAAAAACTGGCTGCTGTTCAAGGAGCGCGATCTCGCCGCCGATCCAGGGCTCGACATCCTTGCCGAGCGGCCGGAAAGCGTCAAATCGGGACGGCGCATCGAGGAACTGGTCGAAGCGCCGAAGCCAGCCCCCAAACCTGCGAAACCGGTCGTGCTGAAGCCTGGCGCTTTGCCGGGCGCCGTCAAGGCGCCGCCGCCTTCCCGCATCGAGCCGCAACTGGCGACGACCGTGGCAAAGCCGCCGGGCGGCGATGACCCCGCGAGCCGCACGGGCGAAATCTGGCTGCACGAAATCAAGTTCGACGGCTATCGCACCATGGCGCATCTGGCTGAGGGCGAGGTGCGGCTGATCACACGCGCCGGCCTCGACTGGACCAGGCGCTATGGCGACCTGCCGCATGCCTTCGCCAGGCTGCCATGCCGTGAGGCTGTCATCGACGGCGAGATCGTCGTGCTCGACGCCAAGGGCATCAGCCGCTTCGCTCTTTTGCAGGAAGCGCTGGCCGAAGGCGCCGGCAACAAGCTCCACTTCTACGCCTTCGATCTGTTGCATCTCGACGGCTGGGACCTGAGAAAAGCGCCGCTCGGCCGGCGCAAGGCGCTGCTGTCGCAATTGCTGTCCGGCTTGGGCGCCAACTCCGCCATCCAGTTCTCGGACCACGTCGAAGGCGATGGCCAGGCGCTCTACGACCAGGCTTCCGAGATGGGGCTGGAAGGCGTCGTCTCCAAGCGCGCCACGGCAATCTACCAGAGCGGCCGCACCAAGACCTGGACCAAGGTCAAGGCGCTGAAGAACGGCGACTTCGTCATCGCCGGCTACACCGTCTCCAATGCAGCCGAGGGACTGGCCGCACTCGGCCTCGCCGAATTCGAGGATGGCGAACTGCACTATCGCGGCAAGGTCGGCACTGGTTTCGACGCCGCCACCGCCACCGACTTGCTGGCCCGGCTGGAGCCCTTGCGCGCCAGCGCGTCTGCGCCCGAAGGGGTTCCACGCGAGATCATGCGCGAAATGAACTGGGTCCGGCCGCTGCTTTCGGCCCATATCCACTATGCCAACCGCACGGCCGATAATGCGCTGCGCCATGCGGTGTTCCGCGGACTGCGCGACGTCGGCCTGTCGACGCCGGTGTCGGCCAAGCGCAAGCGGCTGATCGCCGAGGCCGACCTCGCCACGATCTGGGTGACCAACCCGACGCGGCGGCTGTTCGGCAAGACCGGACCGACCAAGCTCGACATCGCCGTCTACTATGCGCTGGTCGGCGATTTCATGCTGCCGCATATTTTGGGCCGCCCGGTGTCGCTGGTGCGCTGCCCGACAGGCAAGCCGCAGGACTGCTTCTTCCAGCGCCATGCCTTCACCGGCATGCCGTCATCGGTGGCGACCTTCGAGGCGACCAATTCCGAGGGCGAGACCAAATCCTATTTGTCGGTCGAGGACGCCAAGGGCTATCTGGCGCTGGCGCAGTTCGGCGTCGTCGAGTTCCACACCTGGGGCACCCATCGCACGCGGCTCGACAAACCCGACCTGATCGTCTTCGACCTCGATCCCGGCGAGGGGGTTAGCTGGCGCGAGGTGGTCGAAGCCGCAGTGCATATCCGCGGCGAGCTCGAGGCTCTGAGGCTGGTGCCGTTCGCGAAAACCTCGGGCGGCAAGGGCATCCACATATCAGTGCCGGTGACGCAAAAACAGAACTGGAAGAAGCTGCACCAGGCGACCAGCGCCATTTCCTCGGCGTTGGCCGCCACCGCGCCCGACACCTTCACCACCACCATGGGTAAGGACAACCGCAAGCGGCGCATCTTCATCGATTATCACCGCAATGCGCGCGGCCACACCTCGGCCGCACCTTACTCGCTGCGCGCCCGCACCAACCTGCCGGCCTCGACGCCGGTGAGCTGGTCCGATCTGGAATCCATCGACGCTCCGGAAGATTTGAATTATTCTTCGCTGCCGGGCCTTCTGGCCACCTCCGGCGACCCCTGGGCCGACATGGAAGATTTCGCTAGGGATTTGCCGGTATTGTGAGGGCGATGTAGGTTTTGCGCAGCGCCGTTCGTCCTTTGGACGAAGCGCTGCGAACAGTTCGACAGTGCACGGCCGCGTAGGAGAGTTTCATGGCGCCCAGGGCAAGTTGGAAAGGTTACCTCAAGCTCAGTCTCGTCAGCTGTCCGGTCCGGCTGTATCCGGCGACGAGCGCGAGCGAGCGCATCAGCTTCAACCAGCTGCACAAGGACACCCACAACCGCATCAACATGAAGCCGGTCGACCCCGAACTCGGGCTGGTCGAGCGCTCGGATCTGGTCAAGGGCTACGAATACGAGGACAAGCAGTACATTATCATCGACGATGCCGACCTCGAGGCGGTGCGCATCGAATCCAACCACACGATGAATATCGAAGCCTTTGTCGACGAGCATTCGGTCGACGTCATCTATCAGGACGCGCCGTACTACCTGGCGCCAGATGGCGCCATGGCCGAGGAGACTTTCGCGGTGCTGCGCGAAGCCATGCGCAAGTCCGGCAAGCTGGCGATCGCGCGGCTGGTGCTGTCCAGCCGCGAGCGCGTGGTGACGATCGGCGCTCGCAAGAACGGCATGTTCGTCTGCACCTTGAGGAACCCGAACGAAGTGCGCGGCACGGCTGAATATTTCGGCAACATCCCGGCCGGCAAGCCCGACCCGGAAATGCTGCAGCTCGCCGAAGCGCTGATCAAGCAGAAGGAAACCACCTTCGACCCGAAGAACTATGAGGACCGCTATGAGATCGCGCTGATGGCGATGATCCGCGAGAAGCTCAAGGGTCACAAGCCGATCATCGCCGCCGCCCCCGAGCGCGGCAACGTGATCAATCTGATGGATGCGCTGAAGGCCAGCCTGTCGCAATCGGCCAAGCCGCCGGCCAAGAGCAAGAGCAAGGCCGATGAAGGGGCGAAGCCTGCGGCGAAATCCGCCAAGGCCGGCGCCGGCGCGGCCAAGGAAAATCCGCTTAAGGCCAATTTGCTGAAGGCCGTCGGCAAGAGCAAGGCGTGACGGCTCTCGCCGGCACCGTCTTCGGCACCATCGGCGCGCTGGCGGCGTTCCCGCTCAGGCTGGCCGCGCGCGAGGTCGAACGCCAGCACGGCCAATTGAGGCGCGGCGTTAACAGGCGCACCAGCCATGTCGTGTTCGGCCGCTTGTATCTCGCCAAGGCCGGGGATGCCGAGATCGAGCGCCGCGTCGCCGCCGAGCGCGCGACCGGCCGAAAGCTGATCAGCGAAAACGGTTTTTTGCGCCTGCTCGGGCTGATGAAGGCGCCGGAGGCTTCGGCGCTGCCCAGGCAGTCGCTCATTGACCAGTCGCGGCTTGCCGCCGCCGATCTCGATCTGTTGTCGCTGTTCGATGCCTTCGAGCATGATGGCGAGCCCTATTCGTTTCGCGACCTGATCCTGGCCCGCAAATATGCCGGGCTGATTGCCGGCGGCGCCTCATGGGGGGCGATCGCGCGCTCGGTGCATCGCTGCGGACCGGTCGCCTCGCTGACCGCCAAGTCGCTCAATGTCGGCTCGCAGCATGGGCGCGCCGATGCGATCTATCTCGAGGGCGGCCAGAGCGAACTCGACGGCCAGCTGCTGTTCGATCTGGGAACGCCTGACGATGACACGCTGGAAGAACTGTTCGCCGACGCTGAAGCCGCGGAAGAGGCTAAACACCACGAGCAGGCGGCCGCACTCTACCAGCGCTGTCTGGCCATCGAACCGACCGACGCCATCGCCGCCTTCAACCGCGCCAACTGCCTGCGCGCCGCTGGACGCGCGGCCGAAGCGGCGCACGACTATGCCCGCGCCATCAAATGTGACCCCGGCTTTGTCGAGGCCTGGTTCAATTTGGCCGGGCTGATGACCGAGCAGGGCCGCGACGCCTCGGCGCGCCGGCATCTGCAAAAGGCGATCGCGCTCGATGCCAATTATGCCGATGCGCTGTTCAACCTTGCCCGGCTCGAATTCGACGCCGGCAACCTCGCCGAGGCGCGGCGGAACTGGTCGCGCTATCTCGAGCTCGACGCCAGCTCCGAATGGGCGCGCATGGCGGCCAAGGGTATTCAGTTCGTCGATTTGCAACTGGCGCGGATGTCGGCGGGGTGAGGGCTCGTATGGTCGCGCTTGAACACCCCCCTCTGTCCTGCCGGCCATCTCCCCCGCAAGGGGGGAGATTAAGCGCTCAGCCGCTTTCGTCATTTCTCAAACGTTGCAAAGCGAGCGGGGCGCCAGAACTGCCGATCTCCTCCCTTGCGGGGGAGATGTCCGGCAGGACAGAGGGGGGTGGGACGGAACGCGGCCTCCATGAGCGGGCCGCCCCATGACCACATTCCTCTTCGACGGCCCCGAAACCGCCGCCATCACCATCCTGCTTGCGCATGGCGCCGGGGCGCCGATGGACTCGGCGTCGATGAATGCCACGGCAAAAGCGCTGGCCGAAGCCGGGTTCCGCGTTGCGCGCTTTGAATTCCACTACATGGCGGCCCGCCGCTACGGTCATCGCAAGCCGCCGCCGCGCGCCGAGACGGTGAATCCCGAATACATCAAGGCGATCGCCGACCTCAGGGCGAAGGGCGTGAAGGGGCCGCTCATCATCGGCGGCAAGTCGATGGGCGGACGCGTTGCCTCGATGATTGCCGACGAGATGTATTCGAAGGGCGAGATTTCAGGGCTGCTTTGCCTCGGCTATCCCTTCCATCCGCCGGCGAAACCGACGCAGCTTCGGACAAAACACCTTGCCGATCTCAGGACGCCGACATTGATCTTCCAGGGCACACGCGACGAGTTCGGCACCAGGGACGAGGTCGCGACCTACGATCTTTCCGACCGCATCGAAATCCTCTGGCTGGAGGATGGCGACCACGATTTGAAGCCGCGCAGGAGCATCTCCGGCTTCTCCACTGCCGATCATCTGAAGACACTCGCTGATGCGGTGAAGGCGTGGACCGAGCGCATTGTGCGCTGAAGCAGGCCGATGAAGATCGCCACCTTCAATGTCAACAACATCAACGGCCGGCTGCAGAACCTGCTGGCCTGGCTGACTGTCGCCAAGCCCGACATCGTCTGCCTGCAGGAGCTGAAGGCGAGGCAGACGCAGTTTCCGCGCACAGCACTTGCGGCGGCCGGCTATGGCGCGGTGTGGGTGGGGCAGCCGACCTGGAACGGCGTCGCCATACTCGGGCGGGGTTCAGAACCCGTTCTGACCCGCGAGGCGCTGCCCGGCGACGGCAGCGACAGCCAGGCCCGCTACATCGAGGCGGCGGTCAACGGCATCGTCGTCGCCTGCCTCTATGCGCCGAACGGCAACCCGCAGCCCGGTCCGAAATTCCAGTACAAGCTGGCCTGGCACGAGCGCCTTAACGCGCATGCGGCGGAACTGTTCGACACCGGGCTGCCGGTGGTGCTGGCCGGCGACTACAACATCGTGCCCGAGCCGCGCGACATCTACCCGACCCGCTCCTATGACGATAACGCGCTGGTGCAGCCGGAAAGCCGCGCCGCCTTCGCAGCGCTGCTCGACCAGGGCTGGACCGATGCGCTGCGCAAGAAGCACCCGAAGGAGACGCTCTACACATTCTGGGATTATCGCCGCAACCGCTGGCAGCGCGACGCCGGCCTGCGTCTCGATCATATATTGCTCTCAAAGAAGCTGGCGCGCCGGCTGATCGGGGCAGGCATCGACCGCGACGTGCGCGGCCACACCGGCGCCAGCGACCATGCGCCGGTGTGGGTGGAATTGCGGTGAGGGCGGAGAGCCAATCTCCCCCCTTGCTGGGCAGGGCAATCGCATTTGGATTCTTACGAAGATGGACTCCCACCCTAGCCCTCCCCACAAGGGGGAGGGAACGCTGCCGCGCGCCTTTACTTCCCCTTTGGCGCCGAAAGGCAGCCGATTTGCCGAGGTCAGCGCCAACGGAAGTCTCCCTCCCCCTTGTGGGGAGGGGTTAGGGGTGGGGGTCCATCGTAGAGCGAAAGCCTCGGCTTTCCACCTGCGATAGCCCCTGCCACGAGGGCGGAGACGCCCGGCAGGGCAAAGGGGGCGCGTAGGATCGCCAGCCGGTTCATCGGGTGACATAGGGGCGCAGTCGCGTTTGTTGAAGGCCGGCGGGACAGCGCCCCCTCTGTCCTGCCGGACATCTCCCCACGAGGGGGAAGATTGCAGGTCGCCATCGCTTTCGCCAGCTTCACTCGCAACCAGTCACACCGGTCGCGCTCCTTCGCGTGCGAAGGCCTCGATCAAAGGTGCGTATCCCTCAAGGTTGGGTTGGGTGGCGAAGCTGTGGCTGGCGGCGGTCGTTGCCCAGGGCAGCCTTTCCGACGTGAAAACCTCGACGAAGGGCACGTACCAATGGTGATCGTCGAGCATGGTATGCGAACATTGACGAAGAAGTCCAGGCCGTGCGGGTGCGTGAACATCCAGTTCTTGCAGTGCGGGCAGTAAAGTTGCCGGTGCGGGCCATGCATGCCGCCGACCACCGGCTCGCCTTGCGTAACGGCGAAGCCATTGCTTGGCACGGCCATGGTCAGGGAATAAGCGCTCGCGCTCAGCTTCTGGCAGCCGGTGCAATGACAGGCCATTGTCAGCAATGGCGGCGCACTTATCCGAAAGCGTATCCCGCCGCACAGGCAGCCGCCGTCCCAAGGTAATTTCCAATCATCCATAACTTGGCCTCGATCGGTCTTGAGCCCTGCCGAGCGATCCTAGCGCACGACGGGGCAACATTGCGGCGACCGGGCGCATCCAGCGCTTTGGCGCAGGCGAGCGTTTTTGCGCTGCTGTTCGCTGGCAATCTGTGGAATTGAACCGGGGCATCGACAAGCCCGGCGCCGACCGGCATCATTGCGGGCAAAGCTAACAGCGGCCCGAGGGGGGAGCCCGATGAACAGGTTTGTCGACAGGCTGCTCGCAATGCTGCTGCTGGCGATCGGCATGCTCTGCTTCACACGTGTGTATTTCGCGCTGGGCGGCGAGGGCGCCGGCGACGCTTTCGCGTCGGTGCGCCTGGCTTTCTTCGGGACAGCGGGTGTTGTCTCAGCCCTTGCAGCCCTGCTGTTCTGGGCCGGCCTGTTGCCGGGCCGATCGACGCACGATCCGAAGGTGCGGCTGTTCGGCAGGGGTGCCGAAACGCAACCCTGCGGACGACCACGCCTGCGGCGGCTCTTTGCCGTCGTTCCGTTCCTCGCCGTCCTCGCTCTGGTGGCCGACCAGCTCGGCCCCTGGTCGCGACAGCCACAGGACGCCGGCAAAAGCCTGACCGCCGAGCAAGTCGTGCCGAGCGCGCCGCAAGGCCAAGACGTCACCAGCGCACCGGCCCCGGAACCGGAAGCGATACAGCCGCCGGCGCCTGCCTCGCCATCCGAGGTCGCGCTGGCCCCGCCTGTCTCACCGCCGGAGCCTGCTCCAGCCCCGGCCGCGCCACCGCAGACCGTCGCGCCGTTGCCCCAGGCTCCGCCGCCGCAGCCGACGCAACCGGATGGCCACCGTGATGCAGTGGTCTGCCTGGCGGCAGCGCCCGACGGTCACTCGATCCTAAGCGCCAGTACCGACCGCACGGTCAAGCTCTGGGATATCGACGGCAAGCGCCTGATCCGCACCCTCGGCGTCCACAAGGACATGGCGCGTACCGCGCTTTTCCTGCCCGATGGGGCGCGGGCGCTGACGGCGGGCGACGATGGCGAGATCGTGCTGCGCCAGCTCGCCGATGGCGCGGTGCTGCACGTCTTCTCGTCAGGCCAGAACGGCGGCGTCAACAAGCTGGCGATCAGCCCCGACGGCAAACGTGCTGTCAGCGGGCACGACACCGGCAGGGTCATTGTCTGGGATATCGAGAAAGGCTCGGTGCTGCATGTGATGCCGGGGCACGACTGGTCGATCAGCGGAGTCGCCGTCTCGCCCGACGGCACACGCGCGATCAGCGGCAGTATCGAGGGCACGCTAAAACTATGGGACATCGGCACCGGCAACCAGCTGCGCAGCTGGCACGGGCATGAGCGCGGCCCCTATGGCATCGTGTTCATGGCTGACGGGCGCCATCTGATCACCGGCAGCGGCGACTATACGATCAAGCTCTGGGATCTCGACAGCGGCCGCGAAGTTCGCCGCCTCGACGGCCATTCGGGCACGGTCTATGCGCTGGCGCTGTCGACCGACAACGAGCGGCTGCTGTCCGGCTCGCTCGACGGTACGGCACGGCTGTGGGACATGGAAACCGGCAGTGAGACCGCGCTGTTCGACAGCCGGTCCGGACCGGTCTACGCGGTGGCATTCGCCGCCGACGGCAGGGTCCTGACCGGCGGCTACGACCGCACCATCCGGGACTGGCCGGCAGGCGGCGGAGACGGGGTGGTGCTTTTCGCCGGAGCGCCAGATTGATTAGATTTTCAAGGTGCGGATATTTCGGGAAGAGGCGGCGTGCGCTAATGATTACCGCTATCGATAAATGGATTGGCGAACGTGAGCAGTGAAGACTGGCCGCTTGAGGCGAACAGAACTGTGTCCATTTTGCCCGTGCCACATCGCAGAAGAATCTTTCCCATCGTCTTGCTTGTGTTGGCTGCTGTCGTGCTGTTTTGGCCAGCTCGCAATTATTTCGTTCAGTGGTCGGCCATCCAGAAGGCGCAAGCGGCATTCCTCGCCAAGGACTACGCCGAGGCATTCCGCCAGTGGAAGATAGTGGCCGACGCCGGCAACCCCGATGCGCAGAACAATATTGGGTTGATGTATTGGTTAGGCCAAGGCGTTGCTCAGAATGACGCGCGGGCAGTGAGCTTTTGGCGCAAGACCGCCGAGGCAGGAAACCTAAACGGTGCGTCCGGCCTCAGCCAAGCTTACTATTATGGCAGAGGTGTCGGAAAGCACGATCAGTTGGCCTTTATGTGGGCGCGGAAGGCTGCGGACTATGGGCACGCAAATGGTCAATACATCCTTGGAGTTCACTATTCGGAAGGCCGGGCGGTGGCGAAGGATGACCGCAGGGCGTTCGAATGGTGGATGAAAGCCGCGGCCAGTGGCCTCGCCGATGCACAATATGCCGTTGGAACTGCATATGCGTTGGGAAAAGGCGTGGGCAAGGATGACGCACAGGCATTTGCCTGGTTCAGGAAGGCGGCCGATCAGGGATATCCCAACGCTCAATTCGCTGTTGGCCAAGCCTATTCACAGGGTTGGGGGGTACAACATGATCATGGTCTGGCTGCGGTCTGGTGGCGCAAAGCGTCCGAACAGGCCAACGCCCAGGCACAAGCCGCGCTTGGCTATGCATATTCAATCGGCAACGGTGTTACCCAAAGCGATGCGGACGCGGCGTCTTGGTGGCTCAAGGCGGCCAATCAAGGAGACGTCAGTTCGCAACTGAACTTGGGGGGCGCCTATTCGAAAGGCGCTGGTGTTAGCAAAAGCAAGGCGGACGCGGTTTCGTGGTGGCTCAAGGCCGCAAAGCAGGGAGATACCCAGGCCCAGCTCCATGTGGCGTACGCCTATGCCAACGGTGAAGGCATCGCCAGAGACGACAAGTCCGCCGAGTTCTGGTGGCTGGCCGCCGCGAAAACGGGAAATGTCGATGCCGAAGCCAGTCTTGGGATGCTGTATTATCGCGGTATCGATGGACAACCGGACTACAAGGAAGCCGCCAAATGGCTGCTCAAGGCTTCGTCCCATGGCCATCCCGCAGTCCAGATCTATCTGGATATGATGAAGGAAGACGGTCTGTTGGACACCAAGACATTGTAGGCGAAGATCACGTTTGGTTTCCCAAAGTGACCAATCTCCACATCGTCGAGGCGTCCATCGCACACCTGCGGCGGGCGCTCGATGACGGCACCGTCACCAGCGTCGAGCTGGTCGGTGCCTGCCTGCGCAGGATCGCCAGATATGACCGGCATGGCATCGCCCTCAACGCCGTTCCGGTGCTCAATCCGAAAATGTTCGAGGAGGCCGCCGCGTCCGACCGGCGCCGCCGGAGTGGTGCGACGCTCGGGCCGCTGGACGGCATCCCCTACACCGCCAAGGACAGCTACAAGGTAGCAGGCTTGACGGTCGCCGCCGGCTCGCCTGCCTTCGAGCATCTCGTCGCCAACGAGGACGCCTTCACCATCGGGCGGCTGCGGGCCGGCGGCGCGGTGCTGATCGGGCTGACCAACATGCCGCCGATGGCCAATGGCGGCATGCAGCGCGGCGTCTACGGAAGGGCGGAAAGCCCCTACAATGCCGAATACCTGACCGCCGCCTTCGCGTCGGGGTCATCGAATGGTTCCGGCACAGCGACCGCCGCCAGTTTCGCCGCCTTCGGGCTCGGCGAGGAGACATGGTCGTCCGGCCGGGCGCCGGCGTCGAACAATGCGCTGGTCGCCTACACGCCGTCGCGCGGCGTTATTTCGGTGCGCGGCAACTGGCCGCTGGTGCCGACGATGGATGTGGTGGTGCCGCATACGCGCAGCGTGGCCGACATGCTCGAACTGCTCGACGTGATTGTCGCCGACGACCCCGACACAAGAGGCGATTTCTGGCGCGCGCAGCCCTGGGTGGCGCTGCCAAAAAGCTCGGCCGTGCGGCCGCCGCGCTACGCCGGGCTCAGAGTGGAGGGAGCGCTGCAAGGCATGCGGCTCGGCGCGCCCCGCATGTATATCGGCCGCGATATGGAGGCTGACGTGCCGATCCAGACCCGCGCCTCGGTGCTCGACCTATGGCAGCAGGCGGCAGCGGATTTGCGACGGCTCGGCGCTGATGTGGTCGAGGTCGATTTCCCCGTCGTCTCCAACTACGAGCGCGACCGGCCGGGCACAAAAAACATGGTCGATCGCCGGCTGGTTCCTGAAGAATTCGCCGAGCGCGAGATATGGGACCTGTGCGTCTTCGCCTGGGACGATTTCCTGCGCGCCAATGCCGACCCCGCGATCCCCGATCTGTCCTCGGTCGACGGCCCAAAAATCTTTCCACAGCCGTTGGGCGCGTTGCCGGACCGCTATGGCGACAGTTTTGATCTGGCGGAATATGTCGAGCGGGCCAAGCGCGGTGTGACACCCTTCACTGATATCCCCGGCTTGGAGGCTGGCCTGAAAGGCCTGGAGGCGATGCGGCGGATCGACTTCGAAGACTGGCTGAACGCGCAAGGGTTGGATGCGGTGGTGTTCCCGGCCGTCGCTGATGTCGGGCCGGCCGACGCGGATATCAACGAGGCGTCCGCAGCGCTGGCCTGGCGCAACGGCACCTGCGTCGCCAACGGCAATCTGGTGTGGCGCCATCTCGGTATTCCGACTGTCACCGTGCCGATGGGCACGATGGCCGATATCGGTATGCCGGTCGGTCTCAGCTTCGCCGGCAAGGCATATGACGACACCCGGCTGCTTCGGCTGGCCGGCGACTTCGAGCGTTTTGGCCAGCGCCGCACCCGGCCGCCGCGCACCCCGGAACTTCCCGACGATGTTTTTTTCGCCCGGCCTTCCGCCCGCCGGCCCGGCGAGCCGCTGCCGCTCACCGTCGCGCTTGCCGCCGAGACGCGCCGTGCGGATGATCAGGACGAGATCACCATCACGCTTGACGTGCATGGCGAGGCCGGAACCGAGATCAGCGTGAAAGTCCATGTCAACGGCGAACCCATTCGCGTGCTGCGGACCGGCGCGCGATTCACCGGGCGTGCGGTTGTGCCGGCCAAAGAGCATGAGAGAATTCACAGCGTCTGGCGCGGCGCGTACGGCTCGATCGTCACTGCTGTCGTGCGGCTAGCGGACGGGAGCGCCGCCGGCGCCTACGCGGTGACCGGCGGGATTGGGTGAGGGGACTGCTGCAAGTACGGATGCTGACGGAAGACAGCAGGCGATAGGAAAGCTCGGATGAGAAGATCTCTTGTAATTGGCGCGATTATGCTCGCAACCTACGCCAACTCGCACGCTCAGAACTTGGCCGAAGACATTCACCGCGACGGACAAGGGCCGTCAACGATGTGCGGTTTCCACGGTGCTGACGCACTGGATTTGATCAGGCAAGTGAAGGCATCTCCAGCGCTGCGGCGGGTTCCTGTTTCATCCCGCTTCGAACTGTTCGTTTCTGCTGACGAGCTGACGCAATGGAGTTTCACAAGGCCCAGCGAGCAGGCCTACCCCGCCATAACGTGCAGACGCGTCAGCAGGGATTGGCAAGGCAGCTGGCACCAAGAACGAACTATGCGCTGCGAAGCAGGTCGCCGGGCTTGCGATAGGCTGTTTGCCGAGTTCCAGCGGCTCGACGAGCAATTCCGGCGCTCGCTGCGCAGATAGATCGGGCAGAAACGGCGCCACGCTCGCTGGACAGCAGCCTACATCGCCAAGCACAGCAAAGCGGCGGGCTTGAATAGAGTTATCAACTCGCCCGCCTTGATCTCGGCGCCATCGGCGGCATTCAGTGCGGCGTTGTGCTGCAGGCTTTTCCGCGTCAGTCCGGCTTGCAGGGGTCGGCCTTGGCCGCCGCTGTCTTCTCGCCCTCCTGCTGCGCCTCGACATCCTGCTGCGAGGTGGCAAGGTTTTTATCGCCACCGGCTTCCTGGTTGGCAAGCGGCATGGTGTTGCCGGTCTTGTTGGCCGGGCCGCCCTCTACCCTGTTGCCGGCATTCGCATCGGTTTCGAGGGGCGCACGCGTTGCGTCTTTTGTGACGCCTGATTGAGCTTCGATCGATGCGGTCGTCTCATGGCAGGTGGCGCTTGCCGTGCCGGCGCTCAGGCCGATCATAGAGGTGGCGAGCAAAATAGCGGTAAGCGTCTTCATCTCATCCTCCTTTCGGTGTTTGAGGCTATTTTTTTAAACTGCCGGCGGTATCCAAGGTTCCGCCAATTCAGTTCAAACCTCGAAACGGAACGCCCAGCGGGTCCTTCCGGACCAGGAGCCAAGTAATTCGTAAACCAAAAGTTGTACCGGCGCAGCCGTTACTCGACATGGTACTTGCGCCACCCCTAAAATAATGAGATGCTGGTTTCGGGTTATTGGGTAACGAGTGTTGGGGTAGGGAGAAGGCGTCTCGACTGTTGTAAGTTCCGGGACGGCTTTGGGAATTCATGAAACTCCTGCGGTTCCTGGTGGGCATCCTCACCATGTCGTCTGTCGTGGCGATTTCGACTTATTGGGCAACGGGTTCAATCTGGAAGGCGACCGGCGGGATGATCATTGCCTTGATCGTTTTGCAGGTTGGGTATTTTGTCTATCTCCTCTGGGCGGCCTATAGGCCCGGCGCGGAAGCCGCAGGAGCTGACCCCCCTGAGAGTATTGCCTGTGAGAGTATTGCCTGGCTCGACCATGGAGCTGGTGTCCGGCTAGCGCGTTTTGCAGCCAAGTGGAATCACTTGGCGCCGTAGAAATGCGGCTAAAACAAACAGATAGAGCGGGATGCCAGTTTTAGTTTGAACGCATCCGCTCTAGCTGTGACCCGAACCGAAGGTCATCAGTTCGAGACCGGACGGTTCCGGAATGTCCATTGGACGTCCCGCAGGGTCAGCCAACCATATATATCAGCCCGGTTCGGACAATTTGGCACGCAGCCTTCATACGTTGCGGGCTTCCGCAGGCGCGGCCTATCGCGTATTGGCGCGGGGAAAATCCCTTGGGCACGCGTGAAAAGTATGATTCGACTGGAAAGCATCAGCAAGCAGAACGGCCGCCAGATCGTCTTCATCGAGGCCTCCGCCTCCTTGCAGAAGGGCGAGAAGGTCGGGCTGGTCGGCCCCAACGGCGCCGGCAAGACGACGCTGTTTCGCATGATCAACGGCGAGGAGCAGCCCGACGAGGGCCAGGTATCCGTCGATCGCGGCGTCACCATCGGCTATTTCAGCCAGGATGTCGGCGACATGGCGGGCCGCAGCGCGGTTGCCGAAGTGATGGACGGCGCCGGGCCGGTGAGCGAAGTGGCGGCCGAGATGCGCGATCTCGAAGCCGTCATGGGCGATCCCGATCGCGGCGATGAGATGGAGGCGATCATCGCCCGCTACGGCGACCTGCAGGCGCGGTTCGAGGAGCTCGACGGCTATGCGCTGGATGGCCGCGCCCGCGAGGTGCTGGACGGCCTCGGCTTCAGCCAGGAGATGATGGACGGCGACGTCGGAAAACTTTCCGGCGGCTGGAAGATGCGCGTGGCGCTGGCGAGAATCCTGCTGATGCGGCCCGACGCCATGCTGCTCGACGAGCCGAGCAACCATCTCGACCTGGAAAGCCTGATCTGGCTGGAGCAGTTCCTGAAGAACTATGACGGCGCGCTGCTGATGACCTCGCACGACCGCGAGTTCATGAACCGCATCGTCAACAAGGTGGTCGAGATCGATGGCGGCTCGCTGACCGCTTACTCCGGCAACTATGAATTCTACCAGCAGCAGCGGGCGATCGCCGACCGGCAGCAGCAGGCGCAGTTCGAGCGCCAGCAGGCGATGCTGGCCAAGGAGATCGCCTTCATCGAGCGCTTCAAGGCGCGCGCTTCGCATGCAGCCCAGGTGCAGAGCCGGGTGAAGAAGCTGGAGAAGATCGACCGCGTCGAGCCGCCCAAGCGCCGCCAGAAAGTGTCATTCGACTTCCAGCCGGCGCCGCGCTGCGGCGAGGACGTGGTGACGCTGAAGAACGTCCACAAGGGCTATGGCAGCCGCTCGATCTATGAGGGGCTGGATTTCCAGGTGCGCCGCCGCGAGCGCTGGTGCGTGATGGGCATCAACGGCGCCGGCAAGTCGACGCTGCTGAAGCTGGTCGCCGGCGCTTCTGAGCCGGACAACGGCACAGTGGCGCGCGGGCCGAGCGTCAGGATGGGCTATTTCGCCCAGCACGCGATGGAAGTGCTGGAGGGTGAGCGCACCGTGTTCCAGACGCTGGAGGACGCCTTTCCGCAGGCAGGCCAGGCGCCGCTCAGGGCGCTTGCCGGCTGCTTCGGTTTTTCCGGCGACGAGATCGAGAAGAAATGCCGGGTGCTGTCGGGCGGCGAGAAGGCGCGGCTGGTGATGGCGCTGATGCTGTTCGACCCGCCCAACCTTCTGGTGCTGGACGAGCCGACCAACCACCTCGACATCGCCACCAAGGAAATGCTGATCACAGCGCTCTCGCAATATGAGGGCACCATGCTGTTCGTCTCGCACGACCGCCACTTTCTCGCCGCGCTGTCGAACCGCGTGCTGGAACTGACGCCCGAGGGCATCCACACCTATGGCGGCGGCTATACGGAGTATGTCGAGAGGACGGGGCAGGAGGCGCCTGGGCTGCGGGGGTAGGGGCGCGCGCATATCGCCCCAGTGTTCATGTCAATGTAAATGTTGCCATTCTATTTGGATTTGTATACGTTAATATTGACGAACTGACCATTTGCGTCAACATATGAGTTTACAATGGGTGTCAAGCAAGCTGTCCGTGAACAATATCAGGCGACGGTGAACCGTATTCCGGTCGGCGCTATCCATGTTCCTCCGGAAGGCTGGATGCGCACGGTGCGCAAGGCGCTCGGCATGTCCGGCGCGGAGCTTGCGCGGCGGATGGGGGTTTCGCGCGCGCGCATCGCGCAGGCGGAACGAGCCGAGCTCGACGGCGGCGTCACGCTGAAGTCCATGCAGGCCACCGCCGAAGCCATGGGCTGCCGCTTCGTCTATGCTTTCGAGCCACCCGACGACATCGAGAATGTCATCATCGCACAGGCCCGAAAAAAGGCGAGGGCGATCGTCGGCGCGGCAAGCAGGCACATGGCGCTTGAGGACCAGACCGTATCCGACAGCCGGACCGAGCAGGAAGTCTCGCGCCTGACGCGCGAGCTGATCTACGAAATGCCGCCTGATTTCTGGCAGGACAAATGATATCAGGCATGGCGGTCAAGCTCGATTATCCCGAAGGCGCGACGCCTCTCGATCCGAACGAGCTCGGCGGGCTGAAACACAGGCACGTCACGAATCAGGGCGAATTGGACGAGCTCGAGCAGGCAAATATCGCATCCGGGCTGCGCTGGCTGGCTCGGATGCGGCGCAGGGATATTCTCACCGACGACTTTGCGATCGAGCTTCACCGCCGCCTCTTCGGCGACGTCTGGAGTTGGGCCGGCAGCTTCAGGAAGACAGGCAAGAATATCGGCGTCGATCCAGCCCAGATCGCAATGCAGCTGCGCGGTGCGATAGACGATGCGCGCTACTGGGCGGAGCATGGAATCTATCAGCCCGTAGAGGCGGCGGTGCGGCTGCATCACCGCCTTGTGTGGGTCCATCCTTTCCCGAATGGCAATGGGCGTCACGCGCGCATCATGGCGGATGTCGTGCTCGACAAGATCTTCAGGACCGGCCCTATTGACTGGACTGCCGGCTCGGATCTTCAAAAAATGAATGAGCGTCGCGCGGCCTATATTGCAGCCCTCAAGGCAGCCGACAACCATGATATCGCGCCGCTGCTGGCCTTTGTCAGTGCGGAAAAACCGAAATAACATGCCCTCGCACGACTGCCATTTTCTGGCGGCGCTTTCCAATCGGGTGCTGGAACTGACGCCCGAGGGCATCCACACCTATGGCGGCGGCTATACGGAATATGTCGAGAGGACGGGGCAGGAGGCGCCTGGGTTACGGAGCTAAGCTGCCGCGAGAGTAACAGGGGCCGAGCGGCTCGGCGTCGTTGGCCTGAGGGGGGCGGGACTGGCGCCGAGCCTAACCGGTTGGGGGGTAGATCACCGGCCATTTAGATACATACGCCCAACCTAATATAAGAGCAAGCTAATGTTGTGCGTTAGCGGTTTCCAGCGGCTGTTTCCAATCGGTGGATGTTTCCGGCCGCCGCTTCCCGGCCGCGCGCTTAAACCGGGTGATGGAACTGGCGCCAGAAGGCATCCGTGGCGGCGGCTGACATGTCCAGCGCACCGGCCAGAGGCGCCGGGACTGCGTGGCTGAGGCGCAGAGCGGGGGCGCTGAAGGCGTCTCGATCGCCGGCTTGACCCTTCACGAGGCCGGCGACATTGTGGATGGCTGTTCGCCAGTCCATAACGGTCGTGTGGGAATGGATTTTCGCAACGCCCTCGATGAATCGCTGGCCTGGGCCAGCCGATGGTTCGACTACGCCGTGACGCCGTGGTTTTTCTATCAGGCTGCCATCATCGTCGTGCTCTTCCTGGTCGCGAAGCTCGCGGCGCAGCGCATCGAACCGCTCGTGGAGGACCGGGCACGCCAGATCAAGGGGCATCCCGGACTGTTGAGGGTCGTCGTTGCCCTGTTGCGGCGCACCGACTGGATCCTGTTCACGGTCTTCCTGCTTGCCGCGCTCATTCTCATGCGCGCCATCACCTGGCCAAGCCGGAGCCATTTCATCTATATCGCGCTCTCGTTATCCCTCGCGTGGCTGTTCGCGTCGGTGCTGTCGCGCATCATCCGCAACCGCCTCGTTGCGCGGGCTCTCGGCTGGCTGACCTGGATCTATGCTGCCCTTGTCATCCTGGGCATCGATGACGACGCCGCGGCTTTCCTGGACAGCCTGGCAATACCGTTGGGCGCGGTTCGCCTTTCGGCGCTCATCGTGCTGAAAGCGGCGCTGCTGCTGATCGCCACGGTTTGGCTTGCGGTGGTCGTCGGCAAGTATATCGATGAGCGCGTCCGGATCTCCGAAGAGCTGACACCTTCGATCCGCGTCCTCGTCGGCAAGGTCGCAAAGATCGGCCTTGTGCTGGTGGCGGGTGCTATCGCCCTGTCTTCCGTCGGTCTCGACCTGACGGCTCTGACGATATTCTCCGGCGCCGTCGGCGTCGGCCTGGCTTTCGGGCTGCAAAAGGTCGTTTCAAATTTCGTCTCCGGCATGATTATCCTTCTCGACAAGTCGATCAAGCCGGGCGACACCATTTCGCTCGAAGGCACCTTCGGCTGGGTACGCGAATTGCGGGCGCGGTTTGTCTCGGTGGTGACGCGCGACGGCCGCGAATTCCTGATCCCGAACGAAGACTTCATCACCCAAAGGGTCATCAACTGGTCGTTCAGCGACAACCTTGTGCGACTCGACGTGAATTTCGGGGTCTCTTACGACGCCGACCCGCATAAGGTCAGTGAACTGGCGATAGCGGCCGCCATGAGCGTCGGCCGGGTCGAAGCGGACCGGCGGCCGGTCTGCTGGCTCACGGACTTCGGCGAGTCCTCGCTCAATTTCGTCCTGCGCTTCTGGATCCACGACCCTCAGCAAGGTCTGACCAACGTGCGCGGCAGGGTACTGCTGGCGCTGTGGGACACTTTTAGGGAAAACGGCATAGACATCCCGTATCCGCATCGCGAGATCATCATGAAGCCGGATGGGCGCGCCGAGAAATCAGGCGGGCGTTGATGGGGTAGGGTGCAGCAGGGTCGCGGCGTCAAAGCTGCCAATCTCCCCCCTCGTGGGGGTTGAGGAGTGGTCCGCGCAGCGGACGGAAAGCCAATTGCTTGGCTTTCCGAACGACGAACGTCCGGCAGGACAGAGGGGGGCGCTGTCCCGCCGACTTCTCTCACCGATCCCAATCCGCTCTCACGCGCATTAGCTCAGAAGTCCTTTGCGCGTTCAGAACGAACAAGGTTGGCGATCCTTCGCGCCCCCCTCTGCCCTGCCGGGCATCTCCCCCACAAGGGGGAGATTGGCAGCTTCGACGCCGAGCGCGGTCTTTTCGCGAGTGCATCCGGCAAGGGTTCGCACTTCGGCTGCAATGCTGTATCCAGCCCCGAGTTCAAGGGAGCCTGCGATGACCTCACACCTCGACATCCCCGACGCCAGCAGCATCACGGCCGATGACGAGCACGCCTACGACACCACCTGGCAGGACGATGTTCGCGCCGCGTGCGGCAGGTGCGCGACCTGGATTCCCTGCCACTGTCGCCAGCCGAGCGCGCGGCGGCTCGAGCCGCCGCCACGCGAGCGTAGGTTGTTCGAGGCTGGCCGCGCGAAGAACCGATCTCCTGCAGCGGGAGATTGCTACCTAAAGCGGCGGAAAGGTTAAAATTAGAGCGACGATGGCGTTGATTGCAATGAGATGTCAGACAGGCCTGCTAAGATGGACTCTGGTCCTTCCTTTAATTTCTCTTGCTTTTCTCCAGGCGAAAGCCAGTCCGGCTCTGGCTGACGGCAATCAGGAAAATATTACGTCATGCTCGTCTCGGATAATGCAGGTAATTAATTCCAGCGGAAAATATGATCTTCTTTGTAAGATTACTATCGAAGGTACTTCTAGTGTGACACCGTATTTGAGCGTCGCTCACCATAGAAGGTTGCCGCTTCTCCATTCGGAATTCTCAGATTTCTTGCTAACTTTCCCAACTGGATCCTTCTTTATAGAAAAAACTGGGGAAAGTCCTGTATACAAAGTTGCATTCGCTTCACGTCTTATGGACTCTGAACGAATGGAACTTGAATACAGCTCTTCCGGAATATTCAATTCATACCTTGTTGTTACTTCTGATGAATTGCAATGGATACGATGCAATATTCGCGGCGAGAAGCAATGCATTTTTTACACTGATCTATTTGTTGCCGATGACACAAGTAATGTCTGCGAAATTTACCTGTCTCATCGGTTTGATTTCCCGTTGGACCTGTCAACGCTGCCTCAAATTGTGGAGGCCGCAAAGGAGCTCAGTTTGGCTACGTCAAATACGGCCGGGGCGAAGCGAGCTTTTCATACACGTTGTAATTTTGGGGGCACAAAATGACTAGCAGCGCAAATACCATTGTGGTCATGCGAGTACCGGGTCCGGGTCAAGCGGACCGCGCTCGCTGCAAGAATCCGCGCTGAGCTACCGGAAGGCCAGCGCGAAAATCTCTTCGCGGGACATTCGCTGCCCGCCGGCCTCGCCTCTTTCGCAGAAGTCGACGAGCGCTACTTGCAAAACAGCTCGGCCACGCCAGCGCCGAAATGACACACGCCTACCAGCGGCGGCACGACCGCTTCCGCGTCAATCTCACCAAGGTAAGCGGGCTTTGAGGAACGCCCCCTTCCCATCATCTATGCCTTACAGGCGCATGCTGGGGCAGGACACACGTTAAAAGTTCTTGCCCGCAGGCGGCAACTACCAGAATTTCAGGCGCTTTTATCGCCAGCCGTCGGAAATACGCCAGTTCCTCAATGGCGATCTCGATGCCAGCCGGACTATGGAACCGTCAGAACAATTGCGCGCCGCCGGCCCTCCATTGTGAACGCAAATCGATGTGTCGGACCCGTGGACGCTGCTTAGGAGAAACTATGCCATCGCGCAGCCTAATCACATTGACGATAGTCGGGGTCAGTGTCATCTCGCTAACAGTTTTCGCGGCCTATGATCGTTTCGTGAGTGCGACAGGAGGGATATTCTGCTCTACGGTTACAGACGCGGATTTCAAGAGCATTAATTTTAGGAATGAGCATGTATGTGTTGGCTCAGGGGTTGATTTGAAATCGCGCTCATTTGAGCATATGGGGGACGAGTCAATGTATCTTATTAAGAATATAATGACCGTATCATCTACATGCAAATGGGGTTGACGATAGTATATTTCGAGTTGCTCTTTATATTGGCGATAATAATATTGATATTGATAAAGCATCCGGGTGCAGAATGTATTCAAACATCTACATAGAGAAGAGATGACGATGGCAAGCAATTCTGGAACTGGCGCCCAAGGGGATTCATATCTATAGCGGGGCTTTCCCTCTCCGTCTCGGCTTCGCCGAGCCACCTTGTATGGGTCTTTCGCGAGTGCATCCAGCAAGGGTTCAAGCCTTGGCTCCAATGCTGTATTCAGCCCGAATTCAAGGAGCCTGCGATGACCTCACACCTCGACATCCCCGACGCCGGCGTGGATGCAGCCGGCATGGCGGCCGATGACGAGCACGCCCACGACGCCGCGTGGCAGGGCGATGTTCGCGCCGGCGTGCGGCAGGCGCGCGATCTGGATTCCCTGCCGCTGTCGCCAGCCGAGCGCGCGGCGGTTCAAGCCGCGGCCACGCGCCACAGGGTTCGCATCCCAAAAGCCTATCTCGACCTGATCGACTGGAGCGACCCCGCCGATCCCATCCGGGCGCAGGTCGTCCCTTCCCCAGACGAACTGGCAGAGCAGGAAGGCGAGCTCGACGATCCGATCGCCGACCACGCCTTCAGCCCGGTGCCGCGATTGACGCATCGCCATGCCGACCGGGTTCTGCTGTTTGCGACCTACCAGTGCGCGGTCTATTGCCGGTTCTGCTTTCGCAAGGAGTCGCTGACCTCGATCGGCCGGGGTTTTTCGCGCGAGGCGCTGGAGCCGGCCTTCGCCTATATCGAGGCCCACCCCGAAATCCGCGAGGTGATCCTGACCGGCGGCGATCCGCTGTCGCTGCCGGACAAGGCGCTGGCAGAAATCCGCGCCCGCATCGAGGCGGTTGCGCATGTGCGGCTCTTACGCATCCACACGCGCGTGCCCGTAGCGCTGCCTTCGCGCGTCACGTCAGGGCTGGTTCGCTCGCTGCTGGGCCGGCTGATGGTCACAGTCGTCACCCATTTCAATCACGCGCGGGAGATCACGCCGGCCACCGAAGACGCGTGCCGCGCGTTGCGGCAGGGCGGCTTCGTGCTGCTCAACCAGAGCGTCCTGCTGAAAGGCGTCAACGACACGGTCGAGGTGCTGGAGGAACTGTGCCGTGAGCTGATGTACCGCCTCGGCATAAAACCCTATTACCTGCACCACGGCGACCTCGCGCGCGGCATGGCGCATCGGCGCACCACGATTGCCGAGGGACGGGCGCTGGTCAGCGCCTTGCGGGCGCGCCTGTCGGGCATCTGCAACCCCGTCTACGTGCTGGACCTGCCGGACGGCGGCGGCAAGGTGCCGCTCGGCCCGTGCTATGTCGAGGCGCAGGACGGCGACACCTGGCGGATTCGCGGGCAGGATGGCGAGCTGAGGACCTATACGGAGCTTGTCGGCGACCCTTGAAAGCTTGGTTCCTCGCCCGCGAAGCGGGGAGAGAAGCTCGGCGAAGCCGAGACGGAGAGGGGTCCTTCGAGAAATGGAGACCTTCCTTTCAGCGCCGGAAGCTCTTGCTGCCGCGCCTGTTGGAACCGGATCCAATGCCTCGCATTTCTAGAGATGACGGGGCAAAGGAGCGCAGGGTGAAAGCTTTATCGGCGGTACTTGGCGGCTTTGCCCTGACGCTTGCGGTTTTCGCTAGCGGACTGGCCTTCGCCGTCTGGATTCTTTCCGCCGAGCCGGTGCGGCAGGCCGCCCCGACCTCCAGCGTCGCCGAACTGTGGCCGAGGGAGCCGCGGAAGGTGGACCCTGCTTCGCAGGGTCTTGAGCGCCTTCCCGCCCGCGAGGTCCCGGAGATCCCGGTTGATCGCACCTCGAAACCTGCCGATGCCGCAGCTTCGGCGCCCATCGTTACCGGCGCTATCCAGCCGGCAGCGGACGAGCAGCACGCGGTGCCCGCCGCCCATGTGGAATGGTGCGCAAGCCGCTACCGCTCCTACAGGCCAAGCGACGACCACTACACATCCTACAGCGGAGAGCAGCGTCCCTGCATCTCGCCCTATTTCGCTGCCGGCGCGGCCGAGCGCATCTCGTCGCTCCCCGACGATGGCGGCGACTACGTCGAGGCGACCGACGCGTGGCCAATGGATGGCGACGTTCCGTCGGATGAGGGCGCATCGTATTGGGATGCCGCCCAGCTTCCGCCCGACCATGTGGAATATTGCTTCAGCCGCTACCGCTCCTATCGGCCGGAAGACAACAGCTATCAGCCCTATTCCGGCGGCCCGCGCCGGCAGTGCGAGTAGGGCAGGGCGGGTGGCGGGTTGGCGGCCGCAGTGCATGGCGCCTTGTGCGACCAACGATCACGCAGACTTCTTGGATCGTTCGGGTTGGCGCGGCGTTCATCCGATACCCAAAGGAGGAATCAACATGGGCGACGACCGGGAAGACAAGATTCGTGAGCGCGCATACCAGATCTGGGAACGTGAAGGCCGGATCCATGGCGATCCCGAGCGGCACTGGCACCGGGCCGAGGCCGAGATCGACAGGGAGGCAGCCCTGCCGCTGACGGCAGGCGATACCCTGCCGGAAACCCGCGAGGTCGCGAGCTCCGACGTCTTGACGGTGGAGGCCCTGGCGGTGCGCACCGGCATATCGGGCGAACAGGCGCAGGAGCTGATCGACAGGCTGGGAAACGACCGGGCGGCGATCGAGCAAGCCGCGCGCAATCTCAAGGGGAAGCAGCGGCTCGGGGAGTGACAGATGATCAGAAAACTCAAAGACGGAAAATACCGCCTCTATTCGCGCAAGAAGGACGAAAAGACCGGCAAGCGCCGCAATCTCGGGACGTTTGACAGCCGCGAGGCTGCGGAGAAGCACGAACGCGAGGTGCAGTATTTCAAGAGGCATTGAGGGGGCGAGCCGTCGTTTGCCAGGCAGCCGCGCCGGATGCCTGCCGGAACCTGAGCCTGCGAAGTCGGCGGCCACGCATCTCTGCTCCGGACAGTGTTCGAGAACATGGTGCGTCCACCAAGCCTTAGTCCGGAAGCAGGTAGCGACGCCCATGGCGGTCGCCCGCGGATTTTAGCACGGTACGCAAATTGTTCAGAACCGTACCTGATGCACCTCGCGCAAGCGACATCAAACTTTCAGTGACGAAGCGTTCGCTTGCGACGTGGCCAAGCGGACTATTGTACTCTCTAAATGCATCACCGCGCCGCTCCCTACGATGGCGCCAGCTATGTCGAGGCGAGCGACACGTTGCCAATGGATGGCGACGTTCCGCCGGGTGAAACCGGCGCCGCCCAGCTTTCGCCCGACCACGTGCAATATTGCTTCAGCCGCTACCGCTCGTATCGGCCGGAAGACAACAGCTACCAACCCTATTCCGGCGGCCCGCGCAGGCAGTGCGAGTAGGCAGGCGCCTCGAGCGCCTGTCGGGCATAGGCAAACTACGTGCTGGACTTGCCGGAAGGCGGAGGGAAGGCGCCGCTCGGGTCGTGCTATGTCGAGGCGCGGGACGGTGAGGCGTGGCGGATTCGCGAGATCGAGAAGAAATGCCTCGGTTAAGGACTGTCTTTATTCAAGCCACGGCATGCAGAGAAGTCGGATATCCGTGAACGGCCGGTTTTGACCCTGATCGGACCTTTCGGGACCATTTTCGGAAGCAGACATCTCCTTTGACCGCGCTGTACTTGGCGTCGCGACGAGCCTCCGAGCACATCTCAGCAACGCGGTCAAAGGTTGTGGGTTGTTAAATGTTTACAGCTTTGCGCATCACCTCGCTTTCGTGGCTCTAGATCTCGTGCAGGCAATCCTGAGTCAGCCGAGCGTTGGCTGCCACCGGCCCTGCCACCGAGACTATGTTGCCATCCGCCTCGTTTCGTGGCCGCCTTCTCGCAGCCGGATTCAGGCCGCGTGCTTGGAACTAATGACGGGCGAGACTGTTCAGCTGTGACTTTGGCATGACGCTGACGTGCCCTCCTGGCTGGGTAAGCCTCGATCTTGAGGAGACTCGCATCATGAAGATTTCGTTCAGATTTCGTTCAGTCGCGGCTGCGGTTGTCGCTGCAGCAGGAATCAGCTTTGCCGGCTCCGCGCATGCCGACAGCGGTACGATCCGCTTCTCAGTCTACAAGGCTGCCTTCTTTGTGGGTGGCTCTGGAGGCGAGGGCACGCTGACCTTCCATGGTCGCCGCTATCCCATCTCTGTCGGCGGCATCTCGGGCGGCCTCGCCTTCGGGGCTTCTAAGACCTATTTCCATGGTACCGTGCGCCACATTCGCCGCGTCCAAGATGTGACGGGGGTCTACGGTGCGGCGGGCGGTGGCGGCGCGTTCGGCAAAGGGGCCCAGGTGATCGTCATGACCAATGACAAGGGCGCCCAACTCGAACTCTCAGGCAAGCAGGTAGGCCTGCAAGTCAACGCCGATCTCAGCGGTATTGCCATCACGGTGAAGTAGGGGCCGTCGCTCCGTTCGCCGTCCCTGCAGTCGGCCCACTACGCTGAATACAAAGGTCGGCTTTCAGCGCTACCATCTAGGAAGCGGCCGTTCCACTGTCGGCCCAATCGAGACGCTCGGGTAATACGCGCCAAGCGTCCGCTCGTGGCGCGACCGAGCCGGCCGGCGCATCGGCTCGGATTGTACCGCAACGGAGCGTTCTACGTCGCGATCGGGTGGAATGTCGACGTTCAGGTTGGATTACCCGCGGGCTCTACGCCGATAACATTCTGCTCCGCGTCCGTCGTGAACGTTCCCTTCGATTGATCCAATATTACAAGCACGTTGCCGAAAGGGTCACATACACGGGCGCATCGTCCGATCGCGATGTCGAACGGCGGTTCCACTGCCGTTCCGCCCGCTGCCAAAAATTCTCGAAATGCCGCGTCCACATCATCAACCAGAATATCAGTCTCTGGACCAATACGAAGATGAACTACTAGTTCTGCATCTGCTTCAGGCAACGCGAAGCCGGCAGCTTCCGCGTCCCGCCAGATGAGGGCATGGCCGAGCCGATCCCGATAAAAGGATATGGCTTCGTCAAGATCGCTCACATGCAGTAGATAGTTGTCGAGTTTTCGGAACAACGGTCTTTTGGCGGCCTCGTAAGCCATTGCGGGACCTCGCGCAGTATCACGGGCTCACATCAGTGCCCAAGATTATGGTTCCGCGACGAGTTCCGCAACGGCTCGGCTCAGCGTCGGCTCCAGCTGATGCCAGCTTGCAACAGCTCTTTGTATCGCGGGAACGGCAGCTATGGGGTCGATTCCGGGCCTAGCGCGAACGTCCGGTTCGGAGATTCGTCATGAACGACCGGAAGTGGCGCTAAGCCGACCTTCGAACGGCACGATTGAACACGCGTCCTGCTGCCCTCATCTCTGGGCGCTTAGCGCGTCGCTCGGCGTGGTGACGACAGGGCATCAAGCCGCTCCTGCAGATGCCCATTCAGCACGATCATTTCCTTGAGCGCCTTCACCGCATCGCCCTTGTGCTGGGCGATGAAATTGTCGGTGACTGCCTGAAGGGCGGCCTCCTGGCGGCTGTCCAGCGTCACGATGTGGCCCATGGCGATGCCTCCGACAGTTCCTGTTCAAATTGAACAAAACGGGAACAAAAATGTCAAGTGTGAATTGACTCCGCGAGGAATGCCTTCCTATTTGTCAGTAGGTGGGGCCGGATGCTCACAATCTGGGGAGAGCCGCGATGGGCAGACGAAAAAGCCGGTTTGACAGGCTGTCGACGAGGCATGCCGAGGCGATCATCAGGGACGCTCTCAGCCTGCGCAAGACGGTGCTTTCGTCGCAGCTGCATCTGAAGGCGCATGGCGAGCTGTTTTGGCAGCTTTGCGGGCTTGTGGAAAAATTGCATGAGGTGATGGCTAGCGTAGCGGAGAAGGAGCCCGATTTCCGGATGCCGGATCTTGGCCTGCTCCCGCTTCCCGACGACTATTTGACTCGGAAATGAGCCATGGCCGGGCCGATGGACAGCGTTGGACGTGCCGCGAAGGCCAACATGCTGCTGATCGTGGAGTGCGGCCACTGCTACCATGTCGGACGTTTCAGGGCGAACGACGTGGCCAAGGTGGTGGGCTGGAACAAGCCGCTGGAGACCATCCGGTTCAAGTGCAAGCGGTGCAGCCGAACGAACACGACGGTGAAGACCCAGTTCATCGACCAGGACCATCCGCCGAAGGGCTACATCTGGGTGCTGCAGAAGTTCAAGCTTTAGAACAGCGAACCCTGTACCGGCGCCTGTGGCGCCTGCGGCGGAAACTTTATCTGCGTCGCCGGCTTGTCGACGATCACCAGCGCGTCGTCGGGTGCCGTGCGCTGCAGGTGCCTGGCCTCCGACCACGGCGCGGTCAGCCAGGTCTCGGTTTCCTCCTGGGTTGTCAGGATGACGGGCATGGCCTTCTCATGGATCGGCGCGATCAGCGCGTTTGGCCTGGTGGTCAGAAAACCGTAGAGCTCGAACTCGCCGGGGCCGTCCTTGACCTTGCGCACGCCTTGCCAGCGCGTCCACAGGCCGGCGAAGAAGAACAGCGGCCGCTCCTCGTTCAGCGCGAACCAGTAGTTTTTCTGGATACCGGTATCCGGATCCTTGTCGCCGGGCGTCGGACTCGGCTCGGCAAAACTGGTGAGCGGCACCACGCAGCGGTTCTCGACGCCGAGATATTGCTGCCAGTGGCCGTATTGCGGGTTACGGATGTTGGTGGTGCCGTAGTCGGCCTTGCCCTTCACCCGCTCAATCGGCGTCGGCATGCCCCACAGCAGGTTGGCCAGTTCCCGCTCACCGTCCGGCGCATTGCGCACCACCGGGCCGGGCTGGTTGGGGTAGATGTCGATGGAGGGCTCGAGATTGCCGAGACTATCGCGCAAGGCGCGGGTCCACTGGCGGATCGCCTCCTGGCTGGTGGTGATGTTGTAGAGGTTGCACATATCGAGCCCCGGGGGATGTTCAGGCATCTTGTGGGAAAGGGCAGGTAATTTCCAGCGCTGTCCGGCTGGCTGCTGACACGCTACCCCGCCACCACCACAGCGCGCGATCACCGCCGCCACCCCGGCGGAAGGACACCTACCGTGCGCAGCGGCGAACTCGCGGGCTCCGCTTACGCAACGGACGCCGACTGTGCGCGTTCTACCCATTAGCATAGCGATGTGACGGCTGGTCTCATGCGCTTATAATCGGAGGCAAATCATGATGTCTAAATTCAAAGAAGCCCTTGAGCGCGGGAAGGAAGCCCGTGAGCAAGAGGGGAAGGTCCGCAATGAGAAGGCCGAGGGAGGTGTGGTGGACTTCGGCGCGCAAGCCAGGGCCTGGCTAAACGACGTCGTTGTTGCCTCGTTGGAAGCGGCCAAGGCTGAGGTGGCGGGCGAGGTGACTGTCGACATGGACACCGCGCCACGCCGCCAAGCCAAAGCGTCAACACCATCCATTCGGTTCAAAGTCTACGGGAAGCGAGGAATGGAGAAGGAGCCAGTCGGAAGGACGTTCACGGTCAACGTTCAGCTGAGTGGGCAAGTGTCAGTCTCTTCGCCCGGGATGGTGGCGAGAGACGTGGGAAACATAGGGGATAGGACTGACGAGCGGTTCTCTGCCTTGCTTGCAGAACTGATCGAGGACGCAGCGAAGGGCACTTAGCCAGCAAGGTGTCGAGGAAGGGCAGGAATTCCAGCGCTGTCCGCTCGGCTGCTGACACCGTCGAGCCTGTCAGTAAATGGCTTCCTAATGTCGCGAACACCCCCTCCGTTAACCTTTCGTTAACCATGGCTGGCTAGCGTTTACCTATCAGTAAGGAATCGCTGTCCGTGACCTTCGCCGCCCCCGTCGAGACCAAATCCATTCGTTTTCGCGCCCGCTCCTTTGTCGCCTTCACGCTCACCCCGGAGGCGCCGCTTTCGGAGTGGCTGGAGAGCCTCGATCGCTGGATCGGCAATTCTCCCGGCTATTTCGCCGGCCGGCCGGTAGTGCTTAACCTCAACACGCTGAAGCCTGAGGTCCGTCAGATCGAAGCGCTGGTCGCCGAGCTTGGCCTGCGAGGCATCCGCATTTATGCCATCGAACTCGACGGCAGCACGGCGCTTGAGGCCAATCTGCCGCCGGTGCTGATCGGCGCGAAGGAGGCCACTGCCGGGCTGCTGATGCAGGCCGACGCCAAGGTCAGGCCAGAAGATGCGGGCAAGGCAGAAGAAGGCAAGGCGGAACAGGGCAAGCAGCCAGAAGACAGGCAGCCGGACGCGCCGGCCACACTGATGGTCAAGACGCCGATCCGCTCGGGCCAGTCGGTCTTTCATGCGCATGGCGACGTCATCGTGCTCGGCTCCGTCGCCTCCGGTTCCGAGATCGTCGCCGCCGGCTCCATCCATGTCTACGGCACGCTGCGCGGGCGGGCGTCGGCCGGCGTGCTCGGCCATTCGGCGGCGCGCATCTTCTGCCGCAAAAACGAGGCCGAGCTGCTGTCGGTCGACGGCTGGTATTGCACCGCCGAGGAGATGGAGCCGTCCTTGCGTGGAAAAGCCGTCCAGGCATTTCTCGAAAAAGACACGCTGCGCATCGCGCCGTTCAGCTAATGCAGTCGCCCGAAAGTACGCAGCGGTTTTTGAATAAAAACAAAGACTTAATCGCATCGCATAATTCAGACGCTTAACAATACCAACAATAATGGAGGCATAGATGGGCAAGGTAGTGGTGGTCACCTCCGGCAAGGGGGGCGTCGGCAAGACGACCTCGACGGCCGCCCTTGGCGCTGCGGTCGCGAGAACCGGCAAGAAGGTGGCTCTGGTCGACTTCGACGTCGGCTTAAGGAATCTCGATCTGATCATGGGCGCCGAGCGGCGGGTGGTGTTCGATCTGGTCAACGTCATCCAGGGAACGGCCAAGCTCTCGCAGGCGCTGATCCGCGACAAGCGGGTCGAGACGCTGTTCCTGCTGCCGGCCTCGCAGACGCGCGACAAGGATGCGCTGACCGAGGAGGGCGTCGGCGAGGTGATCGACAAGCTGCGCTCGGTGTTCGACTACGTCTTCTGCGACAGCCCGGCCGGCATCGAGCGCGGCGCGCAGCTCGCCATGCGCTTTGCCGACGAGGCGGTCATCGTCACCAACCCGGAAGTCAGCTCGGTGCGCGATTCCGATCGCATCATCGGCCTGCTCGATGCCAGGACCGTCAAGGCCGAGCGGGGCGAGCAGATCGCCAAGCACGTGCTGGTGACGCGCTATGATGCGGCGCGCGCGGCACGCGGCGAAATGCTCTCGATCGACGACGTTCTGGAGATCCTGTCGACGCCGCTGCTGGGGATCATTCCCGAGAGCCAGGACGTGCTCAAGGCCTCCAACCTCGGGTCGCCGGTGACGCTCAGCGATCCCACGAATTCCGCCGCCCGCGCCTATATCGAGGCGGCCAAACGGCTCGAGGGCGAGGACCTGCCGGTCGTCGTGCCGTTCGAGCGCAAGGGCTTTCTCGACCGGCTTTTTGGAAGGAGGGCAGCATGAGCCTGTTAGACCTCTTCAAGCGGCGCGGCAGCGCGCCGGTGGCGCGCGAGCGGCTGCAGGTGCTGCTCGCCTATGAGCGCCGCAACCGCAGCCAGCCCGATCTCGTCTCGGTGCTGCGCGAGGAGATCATGGCCGTCATCGCCAGGCATGTGCAGATCGACCAGGATTTTCTCCAGGTCTCGATGGATCGCGGCGAGACGATGTCGACGCTGGAAATCGACATCCAGATCCCCAACAAGAGCGCAAGGCCGCTGGCCATGTCGGCCTGAGCGGCAGTGTTGCGGCCAGAGAAGCGCCGGAAACTGGCTCCATGAGTTGAGCGCGGCTGGCCAGCGCTGGTGGGTTTTACCCAGGGCAATCCCTTCCGCTTTGCGCTGCCCCTCATCTGCCTGCCGGCATCTTCTCCCCGTATAGTGACGGGGAGAAGATGCTGGCCGCAACCTCGGCACGTTTTCTGCAACGCTGGAGACTGGCGAAATCCTCGCCGAAGGTGTCTTTCTCCCCGTCACTATACGGGGAGAAATGCCCGGCAGGGCAATGAGGGGCGGCGCCGACATCGACAGTGGTCATCCCAACACCCGGTTTGTCTGAAGCGATTGCCTGGCGTGATCTCCTGGCCACTACCCCAGCCACCACAAAACCCCGCCCAGCACCGCCACCCCCCCGCGATCGACAGCCCGAGCATGATGTAGGATCCCTTGATGACGTCGCGGATCACCTTCTTGACGCTTGAGCGGTCATTGAGGTTCGGGAACGGCTCCTGCGGTTCCGCCACGCCGAGAAAGCGGCACAACGGCCCCAAGCCTTCGGTCACCCTGAACACCAGGAGCTTTTCCGGCGGAACGGCTGCCTTCACCTCCTCGGTGTAGGCGTTGTAGCGTGCGATCGCCCGCTCGCGGTCGTCCATCACGCCGGCCAGCACGCGGCCCCAGATCAGCTTGCGCGACATGTCGCCGAATTTTCGGCCGAACGGCGTCAGCCACTCCAAAATCTTGAACTGCCAGAGATTCTCGGTGAAGTAGATCGTGTCGATCGTGCTGTCGTACCAGCCTTCGGCACCGCGCGGGTGGAGCGTCAGCAGCACCTTGGCGTCAGGGTATTCGGCCAGCAGCTCCCGCCACACGCAGCAGCCGGGATTGTCGACCGTCGCCGTGTAGTTGGCAAACACCCGGTCCCAGTCGAGCGGCGTGCCAGGCTTGCTGTTCGCTACCTTGCGCCAGAAGTCGAGGTGGCCCTTGTTGGCCTTGTTGAGGATCACTTCCTGCATGTGATAGCAGGGGAGGCCGAGCCTGTTCAGCGCGGCAAAGGTCGACCATGTGCCCGTGCGTCCGAACCCCGCGCCGATTACCTTGAGCGCCATGCATTCTCCCTGGACTGATCTTCTTGTTTTGTCGCAGTCCGTAGCGCCTACGTTGCGCCCGGAGCGCCCGGCACGCAACAAATTTCCATCGTGCCTTCCCTCACCAGATCAGCTCTTTTGAATGGACAGCATCAGCCACGAAGCGTCTCAACCATAGGATGCATTAATCATGCACACACTTCTGATCCATTTGCCACTTGCGCAACCATTGAAAGGGTGAAAACGTTGGTGTGGGGTAAATGGGCAAGGGTGGTCGTCGCGGCTGTTAGAAGCTCCGGGACGGCCGTGAAAAACGATGAATTTTCCACAGTTCCTGGTGGGGATGGCCACCGCGTCACTCGTCGTGGCGCTCTCGACTTTTTTGGCAACGGGTTCGATCTGGAAGGCGCTGGGCTGGACGGTTCTTACCTTGATCGTTTCGCAGGTTGGATATTTTGTGTTGGTCATCCGGCTGATCTATGGAACCGGGCGAAAGACACACAGGTAATCCGCGACCCGCGAGTGCTGGACCATTGAGACGGTCTGCGGTTTCGAGATCCAGGTCAGGCCAGCACCAATATCAACATGCCTAGACCATAATGTTTATAAGATAGACAGCATGGTCTAAGCCGTTTGAAAGCGGACTTGTTCGGTTCTGGGAATGTGCATTGGACGTTCCGTTACTTTAGCCAACCAGTATATATTTGCGGATACATATGCCTGGATTGGGCAGCGCGGAAGCCTGCCTGCGGCTTGTGCAATCCTGAACTCCCAAGTGCTTCCTGCCTCTATCGATGCTGCTCGGTTGAGGCTAAGGTTTGTTGAGATTCAGGCTGACCGTAGGGGCCAGCACTGGATCGCTGCACTTCTCGGTCACCGTAACGGCATGGATCCTAGGTCTGCGCTCCGCTTCGCGTTCGCTTCGCCCCAGGATGACGAACGGGGAGTGTCGTTTCAGCCAATCCTAGAGGTTTGCGCTTGGCATCAACCGCCACCGCTACGCGGCGACGCAATTGCCAATTTTCACCATCAGCGATTGGCCTCAAGCCACCATGCCTTCGTCATCCTAGGGCGGAGCAGGAGCGAAGCGACGTGGCGGAGACCCTAGGATCCATGCCGTTACAGTGGTCGAGTTGAACAGCAGCGCAGCAAGTGACCGTCCCTCCGGACGCCGGAACCCTCCGGCGCCACGCGTCATCTGCTCAGCTCACTCCGCCGCCAGCTTGTCCTGCGTCTTGGTGTCGAAATCGCTGGCGTCGTGGCGCTCGTGCAGCTGCATCGCCGGCTCGCCGAAGGTGCGGTTGACCATGCGCCCGCGCTGCACCGCCGGCCGCGCGTCGATCGCGTCGGCCCAGCGCTGCACGTGTCTGTACTCCGTGACCGACAGGAACTCGCCGGCATCGTTATACATGCGGCCCTTGGCCAGCCCGCCATACCAGGGCCACACGGCGATATCGGCAATCGTGTAGGCGTCGCCGCCGAGATATTCGCTTTCAGCGAGGCGCCGGTCGAGCACGTCCATCTGGCGCTTGGTCTCCATGGCGAAGCGGTCGATGGCATATTCGATCTTTTCCGGCGCATAGGTATAGAAATGGCCGAAGCCGCCGCCGAGATAGGGCGCCGAGCCCATCTGCCAGAACAGCCACGACAGGGTTTCTGCGCGCGCCGGCTGCTCGGCCGGCAGGAATTCGCCGAATTTTTCGGCCAGATGCACCAGGATCGAGCCGGATTCGAAGACGCGGATCGGCTTTGGCCCGCTGCGGTCCATCAGCGCCGGGATCTTGGAGTTGGGGTTGACCTCGACGAAGCCGCTGCCGAACTGGTCGCCGTCGTTGATCCTGATCAGCCAGGCGTCATATTCGGCGCCTTTGTGGCCGAGCGCCAAGAGCTCCTCCAGCATGATCGTCACCTTGACGCCGTTCGGTGTCGCCTGCGAGTAAAGCTGCAGCGGATGCTTGCCGACCGGCAACTCCCTGTCATGCGTCGGGCCCGCGATCGGCCGGTTGATGCTGGCGAAGGCGCCGCCATTTTCCTTGTTCCAGGTCCATACTTTCGGCGGTGTGTATTGGTTCATCTCGGGAGGCCTTGTGATGTCAGCGGGGAGGGTCAGCTTGCGCATGGAAGCGGGAGATTCGTCGGGCAGGTTCATCTACACATAGATATAGGTAGTTCGGGCAGCAGGAAGTTCAACTTATATTGAACTATTGTCGAGGCCGCATGCCGATTCTCCCAGGGGAGAAGGGCTCACCGATGCCCTTGCGCCTCGTCACGTGCGCCATACCTATAGGGATATCGGGCCTTTGCCGGCCCACGCATCGCTTACCGGGATTGAGAGCATGACCATCGATACGATTTTGCGGTCCATCGTGGCGGTGCGCGCCTCGATCCCGGACGATGCCTTCACCGCCAATGCGCTGGGCACGAGCCGGGAAGGCAGCGGCGTGGTCATTCGCGATAACGGGCTGGTGCTCACCATCGGCTATCTCATCACCGAGGCGGAAGAAGTCTGGCTGACCGACCACAACGGGCGCGTGGTTCCCGCGCACGCGCTCGCCTACGACCAGGAATCGGGCTTCGGCCTGGTGCAGGCGCTGGCGCCGCTCGGCCTGCCTGCGGTGGCCTTTGGCGACGCGGCCAGGGCGATGGCCGGCGACCCCGTGGTGCTCGCCGACGGCATCGGCCAGGCGGTCAGCGCGCATATCGTCACCAAGCAGGAATTCGCCGGCTATTGGGAGTATCTCCTGGACGAAGCGATCTTCACCGCGCCCGCCCATCCGTCATGGGGAGGTGCGGCACTTATCGGGCAGGATGGCAGGCTGCTCGGCATCGGTTCGCTGCGCCTGCAGATGAGCCGCGCCGGCGAGATCGCCGATATCAACATGGTGGTGCCGATCGACCTTCTGCCGCCCATTCTCGACGATCTCCTGACACGCGGCCAGGTTGCCAAGCCACCGCGCCCATGGCTCGGAGCCTTCTCCGCCGAAAGCAATGGCGAGGTTGTGGTGATGAGCGTCGCCGAAGGCAGCCCGGCCGCAGAAGCCGGCCTGCGCCAGGGCGACATCATCTCGGATGTCCGCGACGGCGAAGTCGACGGGCTCGCCGATTTCTACCGCAAGTTGTGGCAGAACCCGGCGGGCGCCGAGATCCCGTTGCGGGTTGTGCGCGACGGCCGCGAAACCTGGCTGCGCGTCAAGTCGGCCGACCGCAACAGCTTTCTCAAGAAACCGCAGCTGCAGTGAAGCAGTCGATTCGGGTCACCTGATGCATCCAAGACTGCTCAAGACATTCCTCGCGGTTGCGCGGTGTCGAAACATCACCCGTGCGGCCGAGGAGATCCACCTCGCGCAATCGAGCGTGAGCGATCAGATCCAGACGCTTGAAACCGAGCTTGGCACGGCCCTGTTCACGCGGTCGAGGCAAGGCCTGCAACTGACGCTGGCAGGCGACACGCTGAAGCCCTACGCCGAAGAGATTCTGATGCTGGCCGAAGAGGCACGGGCTGCCGTGGACGCCAGTGCCGGACACGCTGCCGGATCAATGACGATCGGCGCGCTGGAGACGATCGCCTCGGCGAAGCTTGCGCAATGGCTTCCGGATTTCCAGGCCTCACATCCCGACATCAATCTTCGGCTGAAGGTCGCGGGCAGCGGCGATCTGCTGCGGAAGCTGGAAGACGACGAGATCGATGTCGCCTTCTGCTTCGACAGGGATGGTTTCGAGAAGGGCGCCCTCGACGAACGCCTCGCCAGGCGGACTATTTCGGTGGAACCATTGATCCTTGTCGTCCCACCGGGGGAGGCAGCGATGAGAGGCGACCTTGCGGCACTCGGCAGCATGCGCTTCGTGGTCACCGAAGCTGGATGCGTCTATCGCCACCTGTTCGACAAGGCTTTTGCCGAGGCAGGCCTTGCATCGCCAAAGCTTGCCGCCGAAGTCGGCAGCATCGACACGATCGCGCGCCTGGTGTCGGCTGGTGCTGGCCTTGGTCTGGTTCCTCGTCTGGCGGTGGTCGACGCGCTCGATCGTGGCGAGATCATCGAAATGCCCTGGCCGGGTGCGGTCCGGACGGCATGCCTCGTCATGATCTGGCGCCGCAGGCGGGTCCAGCCACCAGCGTTGAAACTGCTGCTGGCGGCCGCGGGCGACAAATTCGCGCCGATCAGACCAGCCGGTGCCCACCCTCGACATGCAGTGTCGTCCCTGTCGTGAAAGCGTTGCCTATCAAAAAGCAGATAGCGTCGGCGATATCGTCCGGTTGTCCGACCCGCCCAACCGGCAGCCGGTCTGCCATCGCACTCAGCGTGTCATCCTTCTTGTCGCCGGCAACGAAATTCCAGATCGGCGTGTCGACCCAGCCAGGCGACACCGCGTTGACCCGGATGGGCGCCAGTTCGATGGCGAGCGCCCGCACGAGCCCCTCCAGCGCCGCGTTGACGGCGGCGACGACCGAGCCTCGCGCCGCCGGCCGGTAGGCCGCAATGCCGGACGTGAAGGTGAGGGAGCCCGTGGCTGAGAGCATCGGCGCGCCATGTTTGGCCAAGAGCAACGGCCCGTAGAACTTGCTTTCAACGACCCTCTGGGCCGCCTTCAGCTCGAGCGCGGGCAACAGCTCATAGGCGCCTTCGATATCGGCTGCGGTGCTGACGATATGGTCGAGCCGGCCGATCCGTCTGAACAAAGCGGCGACCTGGTCCTCCCTGGCGATATCGACCGCGACGGTGTTCAGCGCGGCAGGGTTGCCCAACTCCTCGCGGGCGCACTTCAGCCGGTCCTCATTGCGCCCGGCGATGACGACCTTGGCGCCAGCCGCGAGACACCGCCTTGCCAGCGCCAGACCCATTCCCGAGCTGCCGCCGACGACCAGAACTTTGCTGTTTGTCATATCCGCCATCCTTCGTTTCCACAGACGACCACTTCGGCGGGTAAGTCGCAGGCCTGGGCTCGAAGTGGAAACGGAAGAAATCGATAGTGCCATCGGAAAATCCGATGCACGACGGGACGCTGCCTCACTCGCCGCAGGCGCTGAAGCCGGTTCCGGGGTTCCACTCCGCGAAGGGGATGATTTTCCCTTCGACAGACACCGTCGCGTGCTCGGTGGTGCCGTCCGGCCGCATCTTGCTGCTTTTGCCCTTGCCGGTCAAAACATTGTAGTCGCAGTCACTTGCGACATTGTCCTCAAGGTAGTCGTGATAGTCATAGGCAAAGCCGGCGACGATGAAGGCGCCGTCGCGGTAAGTGAGCGTCAGCGTCTGGTTGGTCCGCTTGCTGCCGACCGGCATTGCCGGCAGATACAGTTTGATCGAGCCGTTGGGCAGTGCGGTCAGCTCCGGCTCGGTGTCGGAAGCCTCGTAGCCCGGCCTGTCGTGACCGTTCCACTCCCCGTAGATCTGCTCACGCACGATGCCGGCAGGTTTGAGAAAATTGGCCTCGCGGTCCCTGAGGAAGAAGTACATGTCCATCGGGTCGCTGGGCTTGGTCTCGACGATCATCACCAGATCGACGGCGCCGTCGCCATTCCAGTCGCCGGTCAGCGCGGTGATGACCTTCTGGGTTTCGATCGGTTCCGCCAGGGCCATGGTTGGCGCCAGCAGCATCAGGCCGAACATCATTGCTCGCATGGCAATATCCCCCAGTTGACGCCCGCCGTGTCTAGAGCGGGACCGTCGCCGGGTTATTACATCACGATGCGAAGGTCCGCCATGGGCGCCGCGGGACAGCGACGCTGCCAATCTCCCCCCTCGTGGGGGAGATGCCCGGCAGGGCAGAGGGGGGCGCTGTCCCGCCGGCCTTCAACCCTTTGCAACTGCACCTCATGTCAATTCTCGGTTGGTCATGAGGTAACGAGACGATGGCGATCCTTCGCGCCCCCCTCTGTCCTGCCGGACATCTCCCCCACAAGGGGGGAGATTGGCAGCTTCGCTGTCCCGCCAGCCTTGCAACAAGGCCACTGTTGCTCCATTCGATCGGAGCTGAGCGCGACAAGGAGGAAACCGATGACGACCGCAAAAAGGCAGGCCCGCTGATGGCGCCGGTTAAGGTCGATCCCGCCAAGGTGCGCGAATTCGGGGATGCCGAAAGCTTCTACACCTGGCTCGGCCAGCACCACGACACCGAGACAGAAGTCTGGATCAAGATCCACAAGGTCGGTTCGGGGCTGCCTTCGATCACGCCCAAGGAGGCTATCGACGTCGTGCTGTGCTGGGGCTGGATCGATGCCGTGCGCAAGGGGCTCGACGACAAGAGCTATTTGCAGCGCTACACGCCGCGCGGCAGGAAGAGCACATGGAGCCAGATCAACGTCGACAACGTCGCCCGGCTGATCGAGGAGGGCCGGATGACCGAGCATGGGCTCAAACAAGTCGAGGCGGCGAAGGCCGACGGCCGCTGGGCGCGCGCCTATGGAAGCGGCAAGGACATGAAAATCCCCGACGATCTCCAGGCGGCAATAGACGGCGAGCCCAAGGCCAAGGCGATGCTGGCAACGCTCAGCGCGCAAAACCGTTTCGCGCTCGCCTTCCGCATCCATAACATGAAGACCGAAGCCGGCCGCAAGAAGAAGATCGCAGCGTTCGTCGAGATGCTGAAGCGCGGCGAGACGATCTACCCGCAAGGGAAGAACTAGCTTATTGGCGATTAGGCGCCGCCTGCCCGATGGACCGCCTGATAGCGCACGGTCACCGGGGAGCAATCGCCGCCGTCAGGCCGCTCGCTTCGGTTCGATCGCAAACGGGCTGAGCCCCAGCCAGGCCTGCATCTTCCTTGCGATGTCCTGGTTGCCTGTCAAGGCGAGCTTCGCTCCGGCCCGCTCGACCGTGATCAGCCCCATCCAGATTTCGGTCATCGTGTGCAGGTCGGTCGAGACGTACAGGTCGACATCGAACCCCGGATCGTACCAGCACAGATCGACCTCGCCGTGCTTTTCGATGATCAGCCACCACGAGCGCTTGGACGCCGGTAGCTCCTGATACAGAAATTGTATCACTGTTCGCCCGTCTGGCAGCGGGGAGGGGTTCAGATTGCGCCGCATATCCCACATCAGCAGCGAAGGATCGAGGTTTTTCAGGGATAGCCGGGACTCGACCCATTTCTGCCCCCAGAAACCCATCGCATCGACGACGGAACGCAAATCTCTGCCCGCCTCCGTCATCTGGTATTCGAAGATGCCCTTCTCGCTGCGCACCTCCTTGCGCTCGACGATCCCCGCCAGCTCGAGTTCCTTGAGCCGTTGCGACAGAAGGGTCGGCGACATTTTGGGGACGCCGCGGCGCAAGTCGTTGAAGCGGGTCGATCCCGCCACCAGTTCGCGAAGCAGCACCATGGTCCAGCGGGTGCACAGCACCTCGGCGGCCATCGACAGCGGGCAGAACTGTTTGTATCCGGACTGGGCCATGATTGCGGTCTCTCCCTCCAACTAGGCCCGGACCATAGGCCTTCCCTGACAGCGCGGCGAGTACAGAAACTGTATCAGCCCAGTTCAGTTCGCGGACTGGCTGGCGCGGGCCTTGTCATGCGAGCCCTTTGGCCGGTGCACGGGATAGCCCTGTGCGCCTAACCAGGAGACATGACCCATGACCGCTTACATCATTGCAGACATCAAGGTGAAGGACCCGCAGTGGATGCCGGCCTACGCCGCTTCAGTCCACGACCTCGTTCACAATCATGGCGGCAGATACCTGTCGCGCAGCGGCAATGTGAAGACGCTCGAAGGCAAGCCGCTCGACACGACCCTGATTGCCTTAATGGCGTTTCCATCCGAGGCGGCGGCTCGCGCCTTCACCAACGATCCTGCCTACGCGTCCTTCGTGTCGGCCCGTCAGCGCGGCAGTGACAGCCGTTTCCAGTTGATCGACGACACCGATCTGGCTGGCACGATTTCCTATCTGCCGAAGGGATGACGAGCTTTGCGGGACGACGAGCTTTGCCGGCATTCGATGCGTCGAATTCCGAACCAACCAGCAAGAAGAAGTCGCAGGTTTTTCCGGCCAAATTCAGGCCAGGCTCTGTGCTTTGATCACAAGAACGGAATGAATATGACAAACTATCTTTGCAATAAGCTTCTCATGGCCGGCGCCGTCCTGTCGGTCTGCACCGCATTCGCGCAGGCTCATCAGGAGGCCGGTACGTTGCCTGGCGCCAATCCGCTGGCCGACAAGGTGCGTGCCGCCGACAGCCGTTTTCTCGATGTTTCGGTCGCCGTCGCCGAGGGCTATTCGCCCATTCCCTGCGCCAGCGGCATCACCGGCGGCGCCATGGGCATCCACTATGTCAACGCCGAATACTTGAAGAACGACAAGATCGATCTCGCCCGCCCTGAAGCCGTCATGTACGAACCGATGGCCGATGGAACGCTGAAGCTGGTGGCGGTCGAGTATATCACCTCGAAAGGCCCGGCCTCGCTGGACGGGCATCTGTTCAACTTCAACGGCGCGCCCAATCGCTACGGCCTGGGTGCTTTCTACGAACTGCATGTCTGGGCCTGGAAGGGCAACCCGACCGGCACTTTCGCCGACATGAACCCGAACGTGTCGTGCGACCCGACGGTCGCCCCAAGCCAGTAGGCGGTCAGGCCGGGCGGCGCTACTGCCGCCTGGCCGTTCGGTCTCCTCCCGCTGGCCTTGAAGCCACGTCCGGCTCCTCCATTTAGTTCGCAATAGCGCAACTTTCCGAGGAAGCGCCAGGAGTTGCTGGCCTCCGACAAACCAGAGTGGCCGCCCGTTCGGTTTTGGCGGGCAGCCTTAACAATCGAGCGTCTTCCTCGTTGTCAGACGAAGGGAGAACCAAAAATGGCAAAGGTCGTTTGCGTCCTCTATGACGATCCGGTTGACGGTTACCCGTCAAATTACGCACGGGATGGGCTGCCAAAGCTCGACCGCTATCCCGGCGGCCAGACGCTTCCCACGCCGAAGGCCATCGACTTCGAACCGGGCGTTCTGCTCGGCAGCGTGTCGGGCGAACTCGGCCTGCGGCCATATCTGGAAAGCGCCGGGCACAGCCTGGTCGTGACCTCGGACAAGGACGGTCCCGACAGCGTTTTCGAACGCGAGCTCGGTGACGCCGAAATCGTCATCTCGCAGCCGTTCTGGCCGGCCTATCTGACCAAGGAACGGATCGCCAAGGCAAACCAACTGAAGCTTGCGATCACCGCCGGCATCGGGTCCGATCATGTCGATCTGCAGGCCGCGATGGACCGCGGCATCACCGTCGCCGAGGTGACCTACTGCAACTCGATCAGCGTGTCCGAGCATGTGGTGATGATGATCCTGGCGCTGGTGCGAAACTACATCCCCTCCTACCAGTGGGTCATCAAGGGCGGCTGGAATATCGCCGACTGTGTCGCGCGCTCCTATGATGTCGAAGGCATGCAGATCGGAACCGTCGGCGCCGGCCGTATCGGCAGCGCGGTGCTGCGCCGGCTGCGGCCGTTCGACGTCACACTGCACTACACCGACCGCCACCGCCTGCCCGAGGCAGTCGAGAAGGACCTCGGCGTCACCTTCCACCCAGACGCCGCGTCCATGGTCGGCATCTGCGACGTGGTGACAATCAATGCCCCGCTGCATCCGGAGACGGAAAACCTGTTCGACGAGGCGATGATCGCCAGGATGAAACGCGGCGCCTATCTGGTGAACACGGCGCGCGGCAAGATCTGCAATCGCGACGCCGTCGCCCGGGCGCTGGAGAGCGGCCAGCTCGCAGGCTATGCCGGCGATGTCTGGTTCCCGCAGCCGGCTCCCAAGGATCATCCGTGGCGATCGATGCCACATCACGGCATGACACCGCATATCTCGGGATCGTCGCTCTCGGCCCAGGCACGCTATGCCGCCGGCACGCGCGAAATCCTGGAGTGCTGGTTCGAAGGCCGGCCGATCCGCGAGGACTACCTGATCGTCGACGGCGGCAAGCTGGCCGGTGCCGGCGCGCATTCCTATAGTGCGGGCGACGCCACAAGCGGTTCGGAAGAGGCGGCGCGCTTCAAGGCCAAGGCGTGATCCGACAGAAGTTTGAGGCATTTGCCCGGCGCGTACCCCCCACCCTAACCCTCCCCACAAGGGGGAGGGTTAG
>NZ_JBVVQC010000017.1:0-132235 GCF_055811515.1 Mesorhizobium sp. WSM4841 | reverse complement strand
GAGGGATGGCCGCCAAACCGTCGAACAAAGGGATGGCCGCCTTGAAAAGGCCCCTTGACAGCGAAAGCCCCATACAAAGGTGGCCCGAAAGGGCCGGATGAGGGGCCTTCGCCCAATGCGATTGTCTCGCCGATAGACGGGACCAAGAAATTCATGCCCAGATCGCGACAGAGATGCCAAATCGGTCGGCGAGCGGCGGATCCGGAAACGGCCTTGCCTCGCCGCTGGCGATGCGGCCGGCGATCAGCATCATCGCTGCGGCGTCGAGAAAGTCGTCGGCAGCAGCGCCTCGCGGCGGCGTCCGGTCGAGAAAGCCACTGATATAGCCGTGCCGGCAAAGCAGCGCCTTGCGTTCCGCCATGCCGGCCGGGTTGACGGCGCCCTTGATCTTCTTCGGCAGGCGCATTGCCTGATCGCCGTTCAGGCGGCAGAAGGCGACTTCCGGATGCGATTCGAAGACGCGGCTGCGCAGTTCGGGACGCGCGATCAGCACCGCATCGACCTCGCGGATCTTGGCAAAGATGCCAAAAGCCTGGATCGAGACGCCGCGCGGCGGATCGGAGGTCGCCTTGGCCACTTCGCTTGCCTGGCGATGCGCGGCATACCAGGCCTCGATCGTGGTGAAGCCATCCGTATGCGCGTAAAGCGCCGCACGCGAGGGGATGGCGAAGACACTGGATTGCCTGTTGCCAAGCAGCCGCCGCACCAGCGCTTCGGGCCCGCGGCCGCCCTTTTGCGAAAGGTCGGGCAGGCCGATCGGCATGTCGACGGCGACCGTCGCATCGGCCGGCAATCCGTCGAGCAGTGCCGCGAAGCTGGGAAAAACGGCTACCGAGGGGGCTGCGCCCGGATCGCGGCGAACGGCGATCCAGCCGGCCTTGCAGCCGTCGACACCGACGAAAGTCACGCTCTTTTGTCCCGCCCCGGATGCAGGAGATGGCGAAGCTGCACCATCGCCATCGGGTGCGACAGGCTCTGCGCGTCGGTTTCGAGCTGCAATTCGTCGCCGCCGCGCTTGGCAGTGCGCGCCAGTATCTCGTAGACCGCCGCCGTGGTCGACTGCAGTGCCTTGATCGGCGGCTGGCCGGACAGGATGCGCGCCAGATAGACGGCCGCCGTCAGGTCGCCGAGGCCATTAGGCGGATTGTCGATGAGGCGATGTTCGGCGAGCAGCGCCTGATTGCCGTTGAGCAGCAGATTGCCGGTGCCGCCGGCCATCATCGCCGGCGCGGAAGTGACCAGCATGGTCGACGGCCCGGCATGAAGGGCGGCCGCCATCACCGCTTTCAGGTCGGGCAGCGGCGCTTCCGCCATCCATTCCAGCTCGTAGCGGTTGGGCGTGGCGATGTCGGCGATCGGCATCAGCCGGTCGCGCATGGCAATGGCGGTCGTCTCCGGCACAAAGAGCCCGCCCGAATCGCCCATCACCGGGTCGCAGATATAGACGGCGTCCGGCGTCTTCGCCTTGACCGCGCCGACCAGCGAGGCGACGGCGTCGGCCTGGCCGCCTTCGCCGAGATAGCCGGACAGCACCGCGCCGACCTCGCCCAGCCATGGCGCGCGCTCGAGATCAGCCATCAGCGCCTTGAATTGATCGAGCGGCGGCACGATGCGCGTCGCCCGTCCATGGCCCGGATGCCAGGGCAGGATGACGGTCGGCACCGCCCACACCGGAAAGCCCAGCGTCTCCAGCGCAAAGACCGCGGCGCGGTTGCCGACCGAGCCGCGCGCGACATGGCTGGAAATGACGATGACCGCGCGCGGCGCGTCGTGTTCTTCGGTGCTCACGAGGTTCCTAACTTTGGCTGATGAAAACCACGAGCCAGATCAACAGGCCAATGGCGATAACGAACCCCAGCGCCCGGCCAATGCGCGTGCCCCAATATTCGATCGGGTCCGACTGGTCGGCGTCTGCAGCTGTGACGTGATCGCGCGCGCCCTTCGCGGTCCGCGCAATGAACGAGGCCGGGTCGGTTTCGCGTGCCACGCGCTCGATGATGCGGCGCGATTCGTCGTCGCTGTCCTGGCGTTCCGCCATGGCGATGCCCTGTTTTCGCGGCGACTTTAACCTGTTCGCCCGGCCAATTACAGGGCCTGACAGTGAATGATAAAGCACCAGTAAGGTCCCCCGGAGGTCATGTCCTCGCGCACGGATTGTGGTAATGCTTCGCCTGTCAGTCTTATCGAGGGATCTTTCCATGCTTGCCCTTTCCTCCCCTTTCGTCTTCCGCAATCTGCCTGCCTTGCTGATGATGGCGATCGTGCTGCCGCTGCTGGCCGGCTGCGGCTACAACACCATCCCGACGGCGGAGGAAAACGCCAAGGCCGCATGGAGCCAGGTGCTGAACCAGTACCAGCGCCGCGCCGACCTCATTCCCAACCTGGTCGAGACGGTCAAGGGCTATGCCGCGCACGAGAAGGAGACGCTCGATGCCGTGGTCGAGGCGCGCGCCAAGGCGACGCAGGTGACGGTGACGCCGGAAACGCTGAGCGATCCGGAAGCCGTCAAGAGATTCCAGGACAGTCAAGCCGGCCTGACCAGCGCGCTGTCGCGGTTGCTGGCGGTGGTGGAGAATTATCCCGACCTCAAGGCCAACCAGAATTTCCTGGCACTGCAGGCGCAGCTCGAAGGCACCGAAAACCGCATCGCGGTCGCCCGCCGCGACTATATCCAGGCGGTGCAGGAGTACAATCTGACGCTGAGGACCTTCCCGTCGGTGATTTGGGCGACCCTGTGGTTCCGCGACAATCAGCCGTTCGCCAATTTCACCATCGAGGAAGACAAGATGCAGACGCCGAAGGTCGATTTCGGCACGCAGCAGGGCGGGTGATCGGCGCTTAGCGAGCGCAGTTTCCATTGGCCTTGTACTCCGTCCCACCCCCCTCTGTCCTGCCGGACATCTCCCCCGCAAGGGGGGAGATTTGCAGCTTCTGCGTTCCGTCCGCTCCTGCAGCATTCAAAATTGGCGAAAGCCAACGCGACAGCCGATCTCCCCCCTCGTGGGGGAGATGTCCGGCAGGACAGAGGGGGGTGGGAAGAAACACCAGCCTGATATTTTTTGGCTTCCTTTTAAGCCTTCTCTTCCTCCCCATCACCGCCGTTGCCGCCGAATTGCCTGTTCTGACCGGGCGGGTCGTCGACAATGCCGGTATCATCGATGCCGCGACCGAGGCGGCGCTGATCCGGAAGCTCGCCGATTTCGAAGCCAAGAGCTCGGACCAGATCGTCGTCGCGACAATCAATAGCCTCGACGGCGAGGAGATCGAGCCCTACGCCAATCGTCTGTTCCGCGCCTGGAATCTCGGCCAGGCCGGCGAGGACAATGGCGTGCTTTTGCTGGTCGCCAAGGACGACCGCAAGATGCGCATCGAGGTCGGCTACGGACTGGAAGGCACGCTGACCGACCTGCACACCAAGCTGATCATTGAAAACGACATGGTGCCAGCCTTCCGCGCCGGCGATTTCTCCGGCGGCATAGCCAAGGCCGTCGACGACATGGTCATGGTGCTGGAAGGCAATCCGGAAGAGCTGGAAGCGCGCGGGACCCGCAACCAGCAGGCGCCATTCAACACCGACGATCTGTTCTTTGCGATCTTCATAAGCATCTGGGCGATCATCTTCTTCGGCAGCATCGCCGCCTCCATCCTGCCGCCGATCTTCGGCCGGAAACTCGGTCCCGGCCGCTATCGCTGGCTGGGCATGACTTTCGAGCCAGGCCGGCGATCTTCCAGCGGCTGGTCGGGAAGTTCCGGCGGGGGAGGCTGGTCCTCAGGCGGTGGCGGCTTTTCCGGCGGCGGTGGCTCGTCCGGCGGCGGCGGCTCATCGGGAAGCTGGTGACGGCATGACAAGAGGCGCCATCCGCTCACCAGCTTCCGGCCGTTTCGCCGCGACGATCGGCGCTGCCTTGGCGGCCATTGCGGTGCTGCTGCTGGTCGGCTTCACCGCACTTGCCGCCGAATTGCCTGTTCTGACCGGGCGGGTCGTCGACAATGCCGGTATCATCGATGCCGCGACCGAGGCGGCGCTGATCCGGAAGCTCGCCGATTTCGAAGCCAAGAGCTCGGACCAGATCGTCGTCGCGACAATCAATAGCCTCGACGGCGAGGAGATCGAGCCCTACGCCAATCGTCTGTTCCGCGCCTGGAATCTCGGCCAGGCCGGCGAGGACAATGGCGTGCTTTTGCTGGTCGCCAACAACGACCGCAAGATGCGTATCGAGGTCGGCTACGGACTGGAAGGCACGCTGACCGACCTGCACACCAAGCTGATCATCGAAAACGACATGGTGCCAGCCTTCCGCGCCGGCGACTTCTCCGGCGGCATAGCCAAGGCCGTCGACGACATGGTCATGGTGCTGGAGGGCAATCCTGAAGAACTGGAAGCGCGCGGGACCCGCAATCCGGCCGAAAGCAATGCCGTCGATCCCATCGTCGCGCTGTTCATCATCGTGTGGGCGACGCTGTTTTTAGGCGGCCTGGCGATGGCGTTCCTGCCGCCGATCTTCGGCATTAAGCTGTCGCCTGGCGTGTATAAATGGCTCGGCATGACATTCCGCTATGGCCAAAGGTCGGGTTCCGCGTCCTCGGGCGGCGTCTGGACAACCGGCACCGGCAGCGGTTGGTCATCGGGCCGTTCCGGCGGCGGCTGGTCGTCGGGCGGTAGTGGCGGCGGCTTTTCGGGCGGCGGCGGCTCGTCCGGTGGTGGCGGTTCTTCAGGAAGCTGGTGAGACACAACATGGCGACACGACCGATCAGCTCCGAGGACCATGACCGCATCGCCAAGGCGATCCGCGCCGCCGAATCAACGACCGATGGCGAAATCTACTGCGTGGTGGCCTATGCCAGCGACGGCTATTTCTTTCCGGCCGCCTTCATGGCGACGCTGGCCATGCTCGTTGTCAGCCTCGCCGTCAGTTACGGGCTGGAAGCGTGGTGGCTGTCGATCCGCGTGCCGCATTTCGTTATTGCGCAACTTCTGGCGATGGCCTCGGTGCTTGTCGTGTTGTGGGCGCTGCCCGGCTTGCGCATCCACCTGGTGCCGAGACGGCTGCGCTACCAGGCTGCGCACGCCAATGCGATAAAGCAGTTCCTCGCCCGCAACGTCCATCGCACCGCAGCACGCACCGGCGTGCTGGTCTTCGTCTCCATTGCCGAGCACTACGCCGAAGTGATCGCCGACAGCGGCATCGATAGCCGTGTCGGCCAGGATGTCTGGGACGGCGTCGTCCGCGACCTTACCGCGCATGCCGGCGACGATCGTCTCGCCGATGGCTTCATCAAGGCGATCGAAGCGACGGGTGCGGTGCTGGCCGAGCATTTCCCGGTTTCTACCGGCGACAGCAACGAGCTAGACGACCATCTGGTCGAGATCTAAGAGCCTGCCTGCAAACGCTACTCTGCCGGACGCCTGACGCGATTTTCTGCGCCTCCGATGCTCACGGACTTAAATGTCCGCTGCGCTTCGGTTCTCGAAAACCGCGCCATTCGCCTCGGCAGAGCGCGTTTTCAGACAGGCTCTTTTCGTGTCGCAAGCACGTTCATCGGCTGTGCGAAAGCTTGCGAGCCGCTGACGGGACTCTTGCAATCGGGCGATGCGGGTTTATGGTTAACCAATCATGAAGACGCTGAGCATCGACATCAGGAAAGCCGAGCCGCGCGACGCAAGCGCCATCGCCGACGTGCACCTGCTGGCCTGGCGCGGCGCCTACTCCGGCATCATCCCGCATCGCACGCTGACATCGATGATCAACCGCCGCGGCGCCGACTGGTGGGCGAACGCCATCCGTCGTGCCGCCACCGTCCTGGTCGTCGAGATCGGCGGCAAGGTCGCCGGCTACGCCACGATCGGCAAGAACCGCGCCCGCGAGCTCAAGCAGCAGGGCGAGATCTACGAACTTTACGTGCGCCCGGAATATCAGGGCATCGGGCTCGGCAGCCGGCTATTCTCGGCCGCACGGGCGCGACTGGCAGACCACGGCCTGAAAGGCATGGTGGTGTGGGCGTTGGAGGACAACCAGAGCGCGCTCACCTTCTATGCCGGCGCCGGCGGCCGCGACGTCGCCGAGGGCGTCGAGATCTTCGAGCAGAAGGCTCTGAAGAAGGTCGCCTTCGTCTGGGAATGACGGCTCGACACGCCTTTCGCTAACACCCTCAGCTGCTTTCAGTACCATTCGCCGCATTGCACCATGCGCCGCTGCCCGCTATCGGTCTCCAATCGAAAGAGGGACAAAAGCCATGCGTATCGAAGCCATCGCCATCGGAAAGAACCCGCCGGAGGACGTCAACGTCATCATCGAAGTGCCGATCGGCGGCGAGCCGATCAAGTACGAGATGGACAAGGAGGCCGGCACGCTGTTCGTCGACCGCTTCCTGCACACCTCGATGCGCTATCCCGGCAATTACGGCTTCGTGCCGCACACGCTGTCGGGTGACGGCGACCCGATCGACGTGCTGGTCTGCAACACGCGCGCGCTGGTGCCGGGCTGCGTCATCAATGTGCGGCCGATCGGCGTGCTGGTGATGGAGGACAACTCCGGTCTGGACGAAAAGATCATCGCGGTGCCTTCGCCCAAGCTGACGCTGCGCTACGAGAATGTCACCGAATACACGCACCTGCCCGACATCACCCGCCAGCAGGTGCAGCACTTCTTCGAGCACTACAAGGATCTCGAACCCGGCAAATGGGTCAAGATCGAAGGCTGGCACGATGCCGCCTACGCCAAGAAGATGATCATCGAGGCGATCGAACGGGCGAAGAAAAGCAAGTAGCCGAACGCCTGAAATTTGCGGGCAAACTCCTGGCGTAGCGCCGCCCCTCATCCGCCTGCCGGCACCTTCTCCCCGTGAACGGGGAGAAGCCCGCTGACCTCGACCTTGGCGCCCATTCAGCAACGCTGGTAATTGGCGAAACCATTCATGGCGGCGTCTTTCTCCCCGTCACTATACGGGGAGAAATGCCCGGCAGGGCAATGAGGGGCAGCGCGGACCGACGATACTTGATTGACGCGTCGCTGAGGTCATTTCAATGCCCTCGCCTAATTATCGACGCGGCCGAAAGCGGGTGCGTTGCCGATAACGACGCGCTTGTCCTTGCCGCAGGCAAAGGTCCGCGCCTTCTCGTCGGCGAGCTTGCGGGCCTGGTCGTTGGCGCTGGGGTTGCCGGTGGCCAGCACCAGGCCGACGGTGCAGCCCTCATAGGTCTCCGGCTGGGCGACCTTGGCGACGACCAGCACGTCGGTGGGTTTGTTCTCTCCCTCAGGATTGCTGATCGAGCGACGGTGGATGACCGCGAAAGGAATGGCTGCGTCGCCGTTCGTCTCGATGCGCCATTCGAGTTTTGATCCAGCCGAATTGAGCCCGACAAAACTTTCCCAGACCGCGGTCATGTCGCTGGGCGGAAAACCATAGAACAGCGATTCCCGGGCATCGTCGTAGGCGATCAGCACCGAGTAGCCGCGATAGCCCGAACAGGCGAGACTGGTCCAGTCGCCTTCGCCTTCCTCCGCCTGCGCGTAGGTCACGCAGTCGTTCTTCCAGTCGAGATCGGTGTAGGCGCTGGAAATATCGCCGGCCTGGGCAGCCTGGCAGAGGCCGGCAAGGGCAAGCGGGATCATCAAAAAGCGACGCATCGCGAGCAACTCCGTTTCGGGGCTGCCGCACGGTATCGTCAAACGCTATTTCTTCAAGCTCGCTTCGATCAGCAGGTCGGCGTTGCGGGCTACAGACTTCGCCGGTCCGCCGGCACCGAACAGCTGGCCGCTGATATAGGCGCCCTCGATCAGAAGCAGCAGCCCGTCGCCCAGCGTATCGGCGTCGCCGGCACCCATTGCCGCCGCCATGGCGCGCAGGCGCCGTCGCAATTCCTGCTTGTTGGCCTCGCTCACCAGGCGGGCCGGATGGCCGTGCTCGGGATATTCGACGGCCGCATTGGTCATGCCGCAGCCGCGATAGTCTGGCTTTTGCGTGCGCTTGCCGATGCGGGTCAGGAAGGCGGCGATCTGCGCGCGCGGATCGCCGGGATGGGCAGCCACCGCCGCGTCGAAGCGATCCCAGAACTCCAGGTCGTACTGCCGCAGATAGGAGGCGGCCAATTCGTCCTTGGAGGGAAAGCTGCGATAGAGGCTGGGCTTGGTGACGCCGGCGCGCCGCACGATCTCGTCGACGCCGATCGCCCTGATGCCTTGCCGGTAGAACAGGTCGCGGGCAACGCGAAGGATTTTTTCGCCGGCGCGGGGCGGGGCTACTTCATCCGCTTTGATCGCTGGTTCAATGCTTTTGATTCTCGACACGGTGTTGCCTGCTTGACAATGTTACCGATCGGTACGTATACCTCGGTGCAATAGCAACGTACTGGTCAGTAACATGATAGTCCAATCCCGCCCGTTTGGCCAGCGCTACGCTTTTGTCGTGGTCGCCGTCATTTTCCTCTGCCTGCTGATCGCGGCGGGCCTGCGGTCGGCGCCGGCCGTCATGATGCTGCCGCTGGAGGAGAGTTTTGGCTGGCGGCGCGATGTCGTCTCGCTCGCCGCGGCAATCGGCATCTTCCTCTACGGCCTGACCGGACCGTTTGCCGCGGCACTGATGGAGCGGATCGGGCTGCGCCGCACGCTGCTGGCATCGCTGGTGGTGATGTCGGGTTCGACGGCGCTCAGCCTGTTGATGACCGAGCCGTGGCACCTGCTTCTCACCTGGGGCGTATTTTCCGGCGTCGGTTCGGGCGCGGTCGCCACCGTGCTCGGCGCCACCATCGTCAACCGCTGGTTCAAGACCAATCGCGGCCTGGTGATGGGACTGATGTCGGCCTCCGCCGCCACCGGCCTGCTGGTGTTCCTGCCGCTGCTCGCCGCGTTCGCCCAGTTGGGCGGCTGGAAGCCTGTCGCCATCGCCATTGCGGTCGCCACCGCCTGCCTGGTGCCGCTGGTCTGGCTGCTGGTGCCGGAACGTCCGGCTTCGATCGGCATGGTACGCTACGGTGCGGACGCCGATGACGTGCCGCCGGTTCCGCCGGCCTCGCAGGGCAATTTCCTCACGCACACGCTCAGCACGCTGCGCCGTGCCGCCGGCACGCGCGTGTTCTGGTACCTGTTCGCCACCTTCTTCATCTGCGGCTTCACCACCAACGGACTGGTCGGCACGCACCTGATCGCATTTTGCGGCGACATGGGCATCGGCCAAGTGCAAGCCGCCGGCCTGCTGTCGCTGATGGGCATCTTCGACCTGATCGGCACCACGCTGTCAGGCTGGCTCACCGACCGTTTCGATCCGCGCAAGCTGCTCGGCGTCTATTATGGCATCCGCGGCCTGTCGCTGATCTACCTGCCTTATTCCGGCTTCTCGTCGACCAGCCTGATCATCTTCGCCGTGCTCTACGGATTGGACTGGATCGCCACCGTGCCGCCGACGCTCAGGCTGTCGAACGAGGCGTTCGGCGATCGCAGCGGGCCGATCGTCTTCGGCTGGATCGTCGCCGGCCATCAGGTGGGTGCGGCGGCGGCCGCTTTCTTCGGCGGCACCATGCGTGAATTGCAGGGCAATTACGAGCTTGCCTTCCTCATCGCCGGCATGACCGCAATAGCCGCAGCCTGCATCTCGCTGTTGATCAACACCAGCCGTCCGGCCTTCGCGCCGGAAGGTCAACCGGCGTAGGCGCCCTCGTCACAGGAGAGGCGCCGTCGGCCAAACTGCCAATCTCCCCCCTTGTGGGGGAGATGCCCGGCAGGGCAGAGGGGGGCGCGAAGGATCGCTACCCTCTGGATTCTGCGTCGTACTCTGTAAAGCGTTTGCGACTCTATCTGATTTCTATCTGATTGTTGTACGTCGGCGGGACAGCGCCCCCCTCTGGCCTGCCGGCCATCTCCCCCACGAGGGGGGAGATCGGCAGCTTCGCCGTCTGCGCGACCCAGCCTTCCCTCCTGTCGATTGTAACGAAACCTTCATGGTTTCGAGATGTGCCTGAAACATTGAGGCTGGACCTTGGCGGCGCCGTTCAACGCCATCCAGGAGACAGCCATGAACAAGATTTCGATGACCCGGCGCGCCTTCGTCACGTCCGCGAGCGCCGCCAGCCTCGTCGGCGTATCGGGCCTCGCGCTTCCCTACTACTCCCGCGCCAATCAGCGGCCCGCCTTCACCCATGGCATCCAGTCGGGCGATGTCGACGCAACCAGCGGCGTGGTGTGGACCCGCACCGACCGCCCTTCGCGTGTGATGTTCGAAGTGTCGTCGACAGAAAATTTTGCCAATGCCTTGCGCCTTGCGCCGCTCGATACGTCGCCGGCCAGCGATTACACGGTAAAGCGGCTGCTCACAGACCTCGCCTCCGACCAGGACATCTTCTACCGCATGATCGCGGCCGATCTCGCCGACATCAACGCTGTCTCCGAGCCGATCGTCGGCCGCTTCCGCACGGCGCCGGCCTCGAAGCGCGATATCCGGTTCGCCTGGTCGGGCGATACCGCCGGCCAGGGCTGGGGCATCGACGACACCGGCATGAAGACCTACGCCACGATCGGCAAGCATACGCCCGACTTCTTCCTGCATTCCGGCGACACCATCTATGCCGACGGCGCGATGAAGGACGAGGTCGACCTCCCTGGTGGCGGCAAGTGGAAGAACAACGTCCTCATCGACGAAAAGCGCAAGGTTGCCGAGACGCTGGACGAGTACCGCGGCCAGTGGAAGTACAATTTGATGGACGGACATGTGCTGGGGCTCAACGCCATCTGCCCGACCTTCTACCAGTGGGACGACCACGAGGTGGTGAACAACTGGTCGGATTCGAAGGACCTGAGCGCCGACGACCGCTACTCGGAAAAAAACATCCATGTGCTGGCGGCACGCGCGGCACGCGCCTTCCACGAGATGACGACGATCCGCTACGAGCCGTCGGAACCGGGCCGCGTCTATCGCAAGATCGCCTACGGGCCGCTGCTCGAAGTGTTCTTCCTCGACATGCGTTCCTATCGCGGCGCCAACGGCCCTGGCATGCAGGATACGGTGACGCCGCAATCGCGCATTCTCGGCGAACAGCAGACGAAGTGGCTGAAGCGCGAACTGGCAACCTCCAATGCGACCTGGAAAATCATCGCCGCCGATATGCCGCTCGGTCTCGTCGTCTGGAACGACGCCACCAAGAAGGCCGGCGCCGAGGCCATCAGCAATGGCGACAATGGCCCGGCCAAGGGCCGCGAGTTGGAAATTGCCGACCTCCTTCGCTATATAAAGAATGCCGGCATCACCAACACCGTCTGGCTTACTGCCGACGTGCACTACACGGCGGCGCACTACTACAATCCTGACAAGGCGCAGTTCCAGGACTTCAATCCGTTCTGGGAATTTGTTTCCGGTCCGCTCCACGCCGGCACCTATGGACCCAATGATTTCGACATGACCTTCGGCCCGGAGCTGAAATTCATCAAGGCGCCATCCGCCGAGCAGGGGCAGAACCTGCCACCGTCGGCCGGCCTGCAGTTCTTCGGCCTCGTCGACATCGACGGCGCCACTGAACAGATGACGGTGCGGCTGATGGATCGCGACGACAATGAACTCTACAAGGTCACGCTCGACCCGGTGCAGTCGGCGTGAGGGGGACTGGGTCACCTTGTATCAAGCCTGAAGACGTCGCGCTGCCCCTCATTGCCCTGCCGGGCATTTCTCCCCGTAAACGGGGAGAAAGTGGCCCGCATCGAAGATTTCGCTAATCGCGAACGTTGCAGAAGGAGAGCCGACATTTCGCGCAGCGGGCTTCTCCCCGTTTACGGGGAGAAGGTGCCGGCAGGCGGATGAGGGGCCGCGCCGGCGTTGGCAAGACCTCAGGAAGGGTCAATCCGATCTTTTCGACAATGTGCCGAATGCAGTCCTAATCTGGATAGCAAACGGTCGGAATATTGGGCCACACAGCGCTGTCGCAGTTGGCAGCCTCCTGCCTCTGCTTGAAGGCGGCGCTGACCGGCCCGGTCACTACCGGGTCGACGCCATCCGGCGCATCGGCAAACAACTGCTCCGCCGTTCGGGTGTCGGACGGCAGGGCGGGCCGTGTTTCCTTCAACGACGCGGCCGATTGTGCCGCGCCTACCGCAAGGAGGACTGCGAAGGCAGCCCATGCGATTGGCCGGTATCTGATGCCCGTATTGCTCATGAAATTCGAACTTTCCCGACCGCGAAAGGTTCCGCTTTGGTTAATAATTCCATTTCACACCAAGACGCTTAAGATTTGGTGACCATATATTTGGTGGCACGCCTCCTCTTTCGCAATTGCGAAAAACCCTGTATGAGCCGCCCAACCGAAAGAGGCAGCGCCTTTTGGCCTGCTGCCTGCAACGCTTCCGAGACCACAACATGAAAATTCGTAACATCGCGATCATCGCGCACGTCGACCATGGAAAAACCACCCTCGTCGACCAGCTCCTGAAACAGTCCGGCTCGTTCCGCGATAACCAGCGCGTTGCCGAACGCGCCATGGATTCGAACGACCTCGAAAAGGAACGCGGCATCACCATCCTGGCCAAGGCGACCTCGGTCGACTGGAAGGACACCCGCATCAACATCGTCGACACCCCCGGCCACGCCGATTTCGGCGGTGAGGTCGAGCGCATCCTGTCGATGGTGGATTCGGCCATCGTGCTGGTCGACGCCGCCGAGGGGCCAATGCCGCAGACCAAATTCGTCGTCGGCAAGGCGCTCAAGGTCGGATTGAAGCCGATCGTCGTCATCAACAAGATCGACCGGCCGGACGCCCGCCACGTCGAGGTGGTCAACGAAGTGTTCGACCTGTTTGCAGCGCTCGACGCAACCGACGACCAGCTCGACTTCCCGATCCTTTACGGCTCGGGCCGCGACGGCTGGGTCTCGGAAAACCCCGAAGGTCCGAAGGACCAGGGCCTGTCGCCGCTGTTCGACCTCGTCATCAAACATGTGCCGGCGCCGACCGTCCATCCCGGCCCGTTCCGGATGATCGGCACCATCCTGGAAGCCAATCCGTTCCTCGGCCGCATCATCACCGGCCGCATCGAATCCGGTACGCTGAAATCCAACCAGGCGGTCAAGGTGCTGCATCATGACGGCACCCAGGTCGAAACCGGCCGCATCTCAAAGATCCTGGCTTTCCGCGGGCTCGAGCGCCAGCCGATCGACGAAGCGCAGGCGGGCGACATCGTCGCCATTGCCGGCCTGTCAAAGGGCACCGTCGCCGACACGTTCTGCGACCCGTCGGTGACCGAGCCGCTGCATGCGCAGCCGATCGATCCGCCGACCGTGACGATGTCGTTCCTCGTCAACGATAGCCCGCTGGCCGGCACTGAGGGCGACAAGGTGACCAGCCGCGTCATTCGCGACCGCCTGCTGCGCGAGGCCGAAGGCAATGTCGCGCTGAAGATCGAGGAATCGCCTGATAAGGACTCGTTCTTCGTCTCCGGCCGCGGCGAATTGCAGCTTGCCGTGCTGATCGAGACGATGCGCCGCGAAGGGTTCGAGATCGCCGTGTCGCGTCCGCGCGTCGTCATGCAGCAGGGCGACAATGGCGAGTTGCTGGAGCCGGTCGAGGAAGTCGTTATCGACGTCGACGAGGAGCATGCAGGCGTCGTCGTGCAGAAGATGTCGGAGCGCAAGGCCGAGATGGTCGAGTTGCGCCCGTCAGGCGGCAACCGCCAGCGCATCGTCTTCCACGCGCCGACGCGCGGCCTGATCGGCTATCAGTCGGAACTGCTGACCGACACGCGCGGCACCGCTGTCATGAACCGGCTGTTCCATGCCTACGAACCTTACAAGGGTGAACTGCCGGGCCGCACCAATGGCGTGCTGATCTCCAACGAACAGGGTGAATCAGTGGCTTATGCCATGTGGAACCTGGAAGATCGCGGTCCGATGGTCATCGATCCAGGCGTCAAGGTCTATCAGGGCATGATCATCGGCATCCATTCACGCGACAACGACCTCGAAGTGAACGTGCTGAAGGGCAAGAAGCTGACCAACATCCGCGCCGCCGGCAAGGATGAGGCGGTGAAGCTGACGCCGCCGATCCGCATGACGCTGGAACGCGCGCTGGCCTGGATCCAGGACGACGAGCTGGTCGAGGTGACGCCGAAGACCATTCGCCTGCGCAAGCTCTACCTCGACCCGAACGAGCGCAAGCGTTTTGAGAAGTCGGCGAAAGTGGTCGGCGCGGCGTAAGCCACTTTTTCTCAGCGATTATGAGGGAGGGAGCACGCGCGTGCTCCCTCCCTTTTAGTTTACCCGCCGGCAGCCGAGATAATGGCGTCCCGGTCGGATTCGCCGGCCAGATCGACGCGGATCACCGTTCCCGTTCGAGCCGGCTTGCGCAGTACCTTGGCGCCGTCCTGACCAACGACCAGTGATCGCTTCTCTTCCCAGGCCTGAAGCCGCGATCGCGAGATGCCGAGTTGGCTGGCGAGCAACCGGTCGAGCCGCAACGCTGTCGGCACCTCGAGCCCGAGCTGGAGCTCGAGAGCGGTGATGTTTTCCGGCCTGTCGCCGAGCATCTCCTTGTGGACGGCGGTTTCGGGAAATTCCTCGACGCGTCCGATCCTGCTTCGCAGTGCGACAACATCGAAGGCATGGCGCCGCGCCAGGGCCGGGTCGTTGTTTTCGAGCGCCTGCAGCAGCGCCGGCTCGATCTCGCGGCGATTGCACCGCTCCAGAATGCCGAAATTCCAGGAATTGTCGCACCCGATGCAGCGGTAGATCAGCCACGCGTCGATGCGTTTGCCGTTGGCGTTGACGCGGAATTTCCCGCTGCTGTGGTACGCCTTCAGGCCGCCACAGCGATTGCAGTTGTTGTGAGGTCGAGGTGGGGTTTTGGGTGCGATCGTCCAGCGCATACGCAGTATCGAAGACATGCGAAAAGGCCTTCCCGTCGGGAAGTTCGTCAGATCGGCGATGTCGAGATGCCCATGCGGGCACGGCGTGGCGAGAGGCTGCGGTGGTCGGAAATCAGGTGTCGCGGGTGACTGCGCGCGACAGCGGTTCAGCAGTGCCAAACCGGTCTCGAACCGCCACCCTGAGGAACACATGATATGAAACAGGCGTCGCGAAAAGCGGCGCCATGCATTGTGTCGGGGGAGTTGACGAGACCGGCGGTTACGTAGGCAAAGTGAAGCTCGAAATTGTGTCGGGGCGGAAATTCTAACCGCGAGGTGTCGAGCCGGCAAGCCTCTTCCTTGATCGGTGCTACCGCCGGTGGGACGCTTGCGCTACAATCGAGCGATCAACGTCCCAAGCAAAGATCCCGGTCATGCACTTCACCTCGCTTCTGATCTTCGCCGCCGCCCTTTTCGTCGCCGCCGGCTCGCCCGGCCCCTCGATTGCCGCTCTGGTGGCGCGGGTCATCGCAAAGGGCTTTCGCGATGTGTTCCCGTTCCTGCTCGCCATGTGGATCGGCGAGGGCATCTGGCTGTCACTGGCGGTGTTCGGGCTGGCGGTGGTGGCGCAGACCTTCCATCTCGCCTTCGTCGTACTGAAATGGGTCGGCGTCGCTTATCTCGCCTACCTCGCCTGGAAGATGTGGACGGCCCCGGTCGAGGCGCGCGAGGGTGAGATGCCGCGCGAAGAGTCGGCCGTTAAACTGTTCTTTGCCGGCATGGCGATGACGCTCGGCAATCCCAAGATCATGATGTTCTACCTGGCGCTGCTGCCGACCATCATCGACCTCGCTTCGGTGACGGTCGTCGGCTGGATCGAGCTGACGCTGACCATGGCCGTGGTTCTGGTCGCCATCGATCTCGCCTGGGTGCTTGCGGCAGCGCAGGCGCGAAAACTGCTGAAGAGCAAGCGGGCAATGAAGATCGCCAACCGCGTCAGCGCCGGCACCATGGCCGGCGCCGCTGCGGCGATCGCGGCGCGGTCCTGAGCGTCACATCATCTCGATGATCGGCGCGATCTCGACGCTGAAACCCGGGTCCGTCAGGATAGGACAATCCTTGGCCTTGGCGACGGCATCGTCGATGTCTTTCGCTTCGATGATTGTGTAACCGGCGGTCGGATTGCTGCCGCCATTGTTCTCGACCTTGCCGCCGGGCAGGACGGTCTTCGACATGCCGACCGGATTGCCGCCGTCGACTACGGCCGAGCCAAGCTTGCCGTACCAGCCGTTCCAGGCATCCATCGCTGCCTTCCGTTCGGCCTCATCGGTCGGCATCTTGCCCGAGCCGTGATACACATAGAGAAATTTCGCCATGTTCTCCTCCGTTGATCAGCGGCGTCGAACCTGCATGCGGTCACGCCGCAGGGCGATCATCGGACCAAACCGGCAAACAAGCAACGAGAATGCGCAATAGCTAATATAAGATTCGGTTGGGCCGCACCTCACCGCGCCATCGCGTGGTATTCATCGTTCGGCCGCATGTCGACCGCCGCCGCCACCCGGTTCGACATGTTGAAGAAGGCGGCGGTCGAGGCGATGTCCCAGATGTCACGATCGGAAAAGCCGGCCTCACGCAGCGTTGCACGGTCGGCCTCGACGATTTTCGCCGGCTGCTCGGTCAGCTTCACCGCGAATTCGAGCATCGCCTTCTGTCTCGCGGAAAGGTCGGCGGCGCGGAAATTCATCGCCATCATCTCGCCGAAGGCCGGGCTCCCGGAAAGCTGGCGCACCGCCGCGCCGTGGGCGGCGAGGCAATAGTAGCAATGGTTGACGGAGGAGACGGCCACCGCGATCATCTCGCGCTCCAGCTTCGACAGGCCGGATTGGCCCAGCATCAGATCGTTGTACATGTCGGTGAAGGCGCGCAGCTTCGTCTCGTCGAAGGCGTAGGCCAAAAGCACATTTGGGACGAGGCCGAGCTTCTCCTCGCATTTGGCGAAATAGGCTTTCGTCGCTTCGCTCAGTTCCGCAGGCGCGAGGTCAAGTGCGATGATTTTGTCTTTCATGGCGGATTTTCTCCTCATTTTCGGTGACCCACCGGCGAATCCCGACATTTCGTCGCAAGCGGTCAAACCTTTGTCGCCAAATATCGGTCATCTGCTACCATAGTCGCAAAACATATGACGGGAGGTATTAGCGACATGGCCGGCCTGAAATCTGCAAGCCAGTTGAAAAAGATAAGCACGGCCAAGGGCAGCGAGAAACCCGGCAGGCTTGCCGATTACCTGCTGGCCCGTGCGCCGGCCGAAGATGTCGCCGCCTATGACGTCGCCGACCTCGAACGCGCCGCCGATCTCGCCGGACGCGCCGTCGCCAGGCACAGGAAGGGCGATTGCCTCGTTGCCATAGAGGTCGATTCCGGTGTCGTCCGCCAGGGCAGGCCGATGACGGTGATCACCGTCGTCAACGACAACATGCCGTTCCTGTTCGATTCCATCCTCGGCGAGATCACCGAGAGCGCCGGCGAACCGCTGCTGGTTACCCACCCGGTCATCGTCGTCAGGCACGGCAAGAGCGGCGTCGACGAAATCCTCGGCGATGGCGGCTTTGCCAAGGGCGATCACAGTCATGAGCGGCTGAGCGTCATCCACGTCCATATCGCGCGTCTTTCGGCCGATCAGGCCGAGGCATTGGCCGAGCGGCTGAAAAAAATATTGGGCCAGGTGCGCGCCGCGGTCACCGATTGGAAGCCGATGCTGGCCCGCCTCGACCAGGCGATCTCGGAGTTCCGCTACGCCCCGGTGCCGCTCGACAAGGCCCACGTCACCGACGCGATCGCCTTCCTCGAATGGCTGCGCGACGACAATTTCACCTTCCTTGGCATGCGCGAGTTCAAATACACCGGCGGCGAGAAGAGCGGCACGCTGGAGCGCACCGAAAAGCCCGGCCTCGGCATCCTCTCCGATCCCGACGTGCTGGTGTTGCGGCGCGGCACCGAAGCGGTGACAACGACGCCGGAAATCCGCGCCTTCCTGCACGGGCCGGAACCGCTGATCGTCACCAAGGCCAATGCCAAATCGTCGGTGCACCGCCGCATCTATCTCGATTACATCGGCGTCAAGACCTACACCGCCAAGGGCGTGCTTGCCGGCGAACTGCGCATCGTCGGCCTGTTCACCTCGACCGCCTACACGCGCTCGGTGATGAAGATCCCTTATCTCAGGTCGAAAGCCGAAACCATCATCGCCAAATCCGGTTTCAACCCTGAAGATCACTCCGGCAAGGCACTGATCAACGTGCTGGAGAGCTATCCGCGCGACGAGCTGTTCCAGGTTCCGGTGCCGATCCTGCGCAAGCACGCCGAAGCCATTCTGGGGCTGATCGAGCGGCCGCGCGTCAGAGCGCTGGTGCGCGCCGATCAGTTCGACCGCTTCGTCTCGATCCTCGTCTTCGTGCCGCGCGACCGTTATGACAGCGTCGTACGCGAGAAGGTCGGCACCTATCTGAAGACGGTGTTCCAAGGCCGGCTGTCGGCCTACTACCCCGCCTTTCCGGAAGGCGGGCTGGCGCGCGTCCATTTCATCATCGGCCGTTCCGGCGGCAGGACGCCGAAGGTCGACCAGGCGACGATCGAGGCAGCGATCCGCGCCATCGTGCGGACCTGGGACGACATTCTGCGCGAGACCGCGGCCGAGACCGGCGCCGATGCGGCGCTCACGGCGATCGCCTTGCGCTTCTCGGGAAGCTATCGCGACAGCTTCTCGCCGGCGGAGGCGTTGGCCGATGCCGGGCGCATCGCCAGGATCAGCGCAGCCAATCCGATCGCCATCGACTACTACCGTCACGCCAACCAGGAACCGCATCAGGCGGCGCTGAAGATCTACCACCACGGCAGCCCGGTGGCGCTGTCGCGACGGGTTCCGGTGCTGGAGAACATCGGTTTCCAGGTTATCAGCGAGCGCACCTTCGAGGTTGGGGACGAGGCTTCCGGCATGGTCTTTATCCACGACATGGAGCTCGAAAACAGCTATGGCAAGCCGATCGACCTTGGCGACCGCGGCGCGCTGTTCGAGGACGCGTTCCTTTGCGTCTGGCGCGGCGACATCGACAATGACGGCTATAACGGCCTTGCCCAGACCGCCGGCCTGTGGTCGAGCGAGGTCATCATCCTGCGCGCCTATGGCCGCTATCTGCAGCAGGCCGGGATCCCGCAGAGCCAGGATTTCATTGCCGCCGCACTCAACCGCTATCCGGAGATCGCGCGTGGCCTGCATGAGCTGTTCGTCGCCCGCCTCGGGCCGATGGCGGAGACGGAAGGGTTAGTCGCGGCCAAGCACCTCAAGGCCAAGATCAGGGATGCGTTGGAAGAGGTTCCCAACATCGATGACGACACCATCATCCGTCGCTACCTCAACCTGATCGAGGCCTCGCTACGCACCAATCATTTCGTTGCCGATACGAAGGAGAAGGGCCAGTCGCTTGCGATCAAGCTCGACTCGCAGGCGGTCGACGGCCTGCCGGCGCCGCGGCCGTGGCGGGAGATCTTCGTCTATGGTTCCGAGGTCGAGGGCGTGCATCTGCGCTTCGGCCCGGTCGCCCGCGGCGGCCTGCGTTGGTCGGACCGCGCCCAGGACTACCGCACTGAGGTGCTCGGCCTGGTCAAGGCGCAGCAGGTCAAGAATGCGGTAATCGTGCCGGTTGGCGCCAAGGGCGGTTTTTATCCGAAGAAGCTGCCGATGGGCGCCGGGCGCGACGCCATGTTCGAAGCCGGCGCGTCCGCCTACAAGAACTACGTCTCCAGCCTGTTGTCGATCACCGACAATATCGGCCTGGACGGCGTCATCCCGCCAGCCGGCGTGGTGCGGCGCGACCAGGACGATCCCTATTTCGTCGTCGCCGCCGACAAAGGTACGGCGACCTTCTCCGACACCGCCAATGCCATCAGCGAGAAACATGGCTTCTGGCTCGACGACGCCTTCGCCAGCGGCGGCTCGGCCGGCTACGACCATAAGAAGATGGGCATCACCGCCAAGGGCGCCTGGGAAGCGGTCAAGCGGCATTTCCGCGAGATGAACCGCGATATCCAGACCGCGCCCTTCACCGTCGTCGGCGTCGGCGACATGTCGGGCGACGTGTTCGGCAACGGCATGCTGCTGTCCGAGCAGACCCGGCTGATCGCCGCCTTCGACCATCGCGACATCTTCATCGATCCCGCCCCCGACATGGCCGCTTCGATGGCCGAGCGCCGGCGTGTGTTCGCCCTCGCCCGTTCGAGCTGGCAGGACTACGACAAGACAAAACTGTCCGAAGGCGGCGTCATCGTCTCGCGCAGCCAGAAGTCGATCACGCTGCCGCCGGCCGCAGCGGCGGCGATTGGCCTCGGCAAGACGACCGCCTCGCCGGTCGAGATCATGAGCGCCATCCTCAAGGCGCCGGTCGACCTTTTGTGGTTCGGCGGCATCGGCACGTATCTGAGGGCATCGACAGAAACCAACCAGGATGTCGGCGATCGCGCCAACGATGCTGTTCGGGTGACCGCGCTCGAAGTGCGCGCCAAGGTCATCGGCGAAGGCGCCAATCTCGGCGTGACGCAGCGGGCGCGCATCGAGTTCGGGCTGAATGGCGGCCGCTGCAATTCCGACGCCATCGACAATTCGGGCGGCGTGAACTGCTCGGACGTCGAGGTCAACATCAAGATCGCGCTGGCTTCCGCCATGCGCAAGGGGGCGCTGACCCGCCCAGCGCGCAACAAGCTTCTTGCCGAGATGACCGACGAGGTGAGCGCGCTGGTGCTGTCCAACAATTACGAGCAGACGCTGGCGCTGTCCCTGGCCCGCAAGCGCGGCCTTGCCGACATCGCCCATCAGAGCCGTTTCATGGCCGCGCTCGAGGCGCGCGGTCTGCTCGATCGCAATGTCGAAGCTCTGCCGTCGCCGGCAGCCCTTGCGGAGCGCGAGGCGCGCGGCGAGCCGTTGACCAGGGCCGAACTCGGCGTGCTGTTGGCCTATGCCAAGATCGTGCTGTTTTCCGACATCGTCGCCAGCGACGTGCCGGACGATCCGCATTTCGACCGTGACCTGATGGGCTATTTTCCGGACCGTATGGCGAAGAAATACGCGGCCGAGATCCATGGTCATCGCCTGCGCCGCGAAATCATCGCCCGTGTCGTCGCCAACGATCTGGTCAATCGCGGCGGCCCATCCTTCGTCAACAGGCTGCAGGAAGCGACCGGCCGCAGCACGGCCGACGTGGTCCGGACCTTCGCCGTGGTGCGCGACGGCTTCGGCTTGCCGGCGCTCTATCGCCAGATCGACGCGCTGGACAACCAGATCGACGGACAGGTGCAGCTCGATCTTTATCAGGCCATTAGCCGGCTTACCTATGTGGCCAGCGGCTGGTATCTCAAAAACGATACCAGCACCGCTCCGCTCGGCCAACGGATCGCCGAGTTGCAGGACGCGCGCAAGGCTCTGGAGCCGAAGCTGATTTCGCTGCTGCCGGCCTTCTCGCGCGAGCGGATCGAGGAACGGCGGCATGGTCTGGCCAAGGGCGGCGCGCCAGAAAGCCTGGCCGAACGGCTGGCGCTGACCGATGTGGCAGGCGTCGTCCCCGACATCGCGCTGACGGCCCGAACCGCGAATGCCGACATCGTCGTCGCCGCGAAGGCGTTTTTCGCGGTCAGCGATGCCTTCCGCATTCCTCGCGTCGAGGACGCGGCGCGCTCGATCGCGCCGTCCGACTACTATGATCAATTGGCGCTTTCCCGCGCCACCGATACAATCGGCGCAGCCAGGCGCGGCATCGCGGTGGCGGCGCTCATCGGCCATGCCGAGGCGGCGGACCCGGTGGCGGCGTGGCTGGAGGCCGGCGGCGAGAGGGTCGGGCGCATCCGCGAGCGGCTGCAGGCGCTGACCGAGGGCGGCGACATCACCGTGTCGCGGCTGTCGGTGGCATCGGGGCTGATCAGCGACCTGACAGCGCTGTGAGAAGTCTTCCACATCGCGCGGGATTGCCGGGAAGAACTGCGCTATAGAGCGGAGCGGTGCCCCACTTCGGGGCGCCGTTCGTGGGAGGGCACATGGCCGAGGTAGCAGTGCAGCGAGCGCCGGAACGCGGCATCTGGGGATGGATGCTGTTCGACTGGGCAGCGCAGCCGTTCTTCACGGTCATCACCACCTTCATCTTCGGGCCTTACTTCGCTTCGCGCATGGTTCTGGATCCGGCTGCCATGCAAGCTGCCCAGACAGCCGGTCCAGCCGCAGTTGAAACTTACGTCGAATCCCAGCACCTACTTGGCCAGACGGTCTGGGGTTGGAGCATCGCCGCAGCGGGACTGGTCATTGCCGTTTTGTCGCCCATACTCGGCTCGATCGCAGATCAGACTGGCCCGCGAAAGCCGTGGATCGCGTTCTTTGCTGCGATCAAGATCACCAGTCTTTGTTTGCTCTGGTTTGCCGCCCCCGGCTCGAGTCTTTTCCTGGTCGCGATGCTCTTTTCACTGGCGTCGGTTGCAGCGGAATTCTCGACAGTGTTCAACGATTCGATGATGCCGCGCCTGGTGCCGAAGAGCGAGATTGGAAGGATCTCGAACATCGCTTGGGGTCTCGGCTATCTCGGCGGCATGATCGCGCTGATCTTCGTCGTTGCCGTCATGGCCGGCTCGCCGGAAACCGGCAAGACGATCATCGGTCTCGACCCGATCTTCGGTCTCGACCCGATGCTCGGCGAGGACGCTCGGGCGACCGGGCCGCTGTCGGCTGGCTGGTACTTGCTGTTTATCCTGCCAATGTTCTTCTTCACCCCGGATGCCGTCAAAGGCATTCCGATCGGGCCAGCGGTGCGCGAGGGGCTGTCGGAGCTGAAGTCGACACTGGCCGAAGTGCGCCAGCGCAGCGGCATCTTCCGCTTCCTGGTCGCCCGCATGATCTACCAGGACGGCGTCAACGCGCTGCTTGCGCTTGGAGGGCTTTTCGCGGCAGGGATGTTCGCTTGGTCGATCACCGAGATCGGCCTATTCGGCATCATCCTCAACGTCGTCGCCATCGTCGGCTGCTGGATCGCCGCCCGTCTCGACACGGCGCTCGGCTCCAAGGCGGTGGTGATGATTTCGCTGGTGATGCTGTCTATCGCGACAATCGGCATTGTCTCGACCGGACCGGGTTTCACGCTGCTCGGGATGCTACAGCTCTCCACCGCCGATTCGGGCGGCCTGTTCGGCACGGCGGCGGAAAAGGCCTATATTTTCTACGGATTGCTGATCGGCCTTGCCTTCGGGCCAGTACAAGCCTCGTCCCGCTCCTATATGGCGCGCAGCGTCACTGCGGCCGAATCGGGTCGCTATTTCGGCATCTACGCACTGGCCGGACGGGCAACCAGCTTCCTCGCGCCGTTTTTGGTATCGACCATAGGTTGGGTCAGCGGCTCGCAACGGCTTGGCATGGCGGTTATCGTGCTGTTCCTCGGCGTCGGCCTGGCGATCCTGGTCCGCACGCCGTATCCGGCGGATAACCGGCCGGCGGAGTAGGGCTCTTGCCTTCTCCCCTTGTGGGAGGAGGTGGATCGGCGCGTAGCGCCGAGACGGATGAGGGGGTGTTGGAAGAAGCAAGACGTGAAAACATCAAGGGATTTGAAGCGCTTACGTCTTCATCGAAGCGATCCTGCCAACACCCTTCATCCGACCGAGCTTCGCTCGACCACCTTCGCCCACAGGGGGAGAAGGGAAGAAGCGCTCAATGCCGGAAATGCCTCACGCCGGTAAACACCATGGCGATGCCGTGGGCGTCGGCGGCGGCGATGACATCGTCGTCGCGCATCGAGCCGCCCGGCTGGATGACGGCGGTAGCACCGGCTTCGATCGCAGACAAAAGCCCGTCGGCGAACGGGAAAAAGGCATCCGAGGCGACGACAGAATTTTTGGTCAGCGGCTCGGCCAGCCCGGCAGCTTCAGCCGCGTCGAGCGCCTTGCGCGCGGCGATGCGCGAGGAATCGACCCGGCTCATCTGGCCGGCACCGATGCCGACGGTGGCACCATCTCTGACATAGACGATGGCGTTCGACTTGACATGCTTTGCGATGCGGAAGGCGAATTTGAGATCGGCCATTTCAGCCGGCGTCGGCGCCCGCTTCGTCACGACCTTGAGTTCCAGGTCGTCGACCACCGCGTTGTCGCGGCCCTGGACGAGCAACCCGCCGGAAACGGATTTCACGGTGGAGCCGGCCGTGCGCGGATTGGGCAGGCCGCCGGTGACAAGCAAGCGCAGATTCTTCTTGGCGGCGACGATGCGGATAGCTTCTTCCGAGGCGCCCGGCGCGATGATGACCTCGGTGAAGGTTTTGACGATCTCTTCGGCGGCCTCGGCATCGAGGGTACGGTTCATCGCGACAATGCCGCCGAAAGCCGAGACCGGGTCGCAGGCAAGCGCCTTGACGTAGGCCGCCTTCAGCGAAGCGCCCTCGGCGACGCCGCACGGGTTGGCGTGCTTGATGATGGCCACAGCGGCAGAGCGGGCCGGATCGAATTCACCGACGAGTTCGAAGGCGGCGTCGGTGTCGTTGATGTTGTTGTAGGAAAGCTGCTTGCCCTGAAGCTGGCGCGCCGTCGCAACGCCCGGCCGCCTGTCGCCATCGACGTAGAAGCCGGCGCTCTGGTGCGGGTTCTCGCCGTAGCGCATCACCTGGTCCAGCCTGCCGCCGAAGGCGCGCCAGGTCGGATGCTCGATCTCCAGCGCTTCGGCGAACCAGCCGGAAATCGCCGCATCATAGGTGGCGGTGCGGGCGAAGGCCTTGGCCGCCAGCTTCTTGCGGAAATCCAGCGAGAGCGAGCCGAAATTCATCTCAAGCGCGTTGAGCACCGAGGCATAGTCCTCGGGATCGGTGACGATGGCGACATAGGCGTGGTTCTTGGCGGCGGCGCGGATCATCGCCGGGCCGCCTATATCGATGTTCTCGACGATCGAGGCGTAAGCGGCGCCGGAGCGGCGGACATCCTCGAAAGGGTAGAGATTGGAGACGACGAGATCGATCGGCTCAATACCATGATCGCGCATCGCTGCGGCGTGTTCGGGATCGTCGCGCACGCCAAGCAGCGCGCCATGCACGGACGGATGCAGCGTCTTGACGCGGCCGTCCATGATCTCTGGAAAGCCGGTAAGATCGGAGACATCGCGCACGACCATGCCCGCCTCAGCGATCGCCTTTGCCGTGCCGCCGGTGGAGACCAGCTCGACACCGGCCGCGGCCAGCGCCCTGGCGAAATCGATGAGCCCGGTCTTGTCGAAAACGGAAAGCAGCGCGCGACGAACGAGAACGAGGTCGGGCGCGGGAATGTTCTTGGCGGCGACGGCCATGGGCTGGCGGCCTTTCACGGCTGGTTGGGACAGTGTCCGCGCGCCGTAGCACATGAGGCCTGGAAATCAAACTGCGAGGCTAATCGCAATCTCAGCTTTTTGCGAGCTGACGGGCGATGACCGTTCGCGTCAGTTGCCAATGGACTTCGGAAACCTCCGCCGCCCTAAAGGCCAGCACGATCTGCCGGCTGCGGCGCGGGCCGCCCAAACCGGCGAAGTAGATGGATTCCTCGACCTCGGGCGCCACCTCGGTGCAGGTGAATACCCATGTGTCGGCCTGTTCGGCGGTCAGCACCAGGCGGCCGTGCTCGTCCTGGAGCAGGCCTATGGCGGGATGGATGTGGAAGCGCACCGTGACGAAATCGCGGCCGTTGTTGCGGATCGCAGCATTGCCCGGCCGCAGAAAGCGATCCCTGCCGGCGAGCACATTGCCGTTCGTCGACAATTTCAGCTCGCGCTCATGCAGCAGGCCGAAGCGCACGACATAGCCGTCGTGGCGAGCCAGGAAACCCTGGCTACCTGGCTGGTCGGTGCGCTTGCAAGGCACATGCTGCGGGCCGCCGATCAACGGCGTGCCGAGCAGATCGTTGACGCGCAGCGAATGGCTGAAACGCGCCGACGAGGTGTCGTTGAGGGTGGCGGTCGAGTGGGCGGCCGTGGCGCGGGCAAGCGGCCGGAATTCGGCGGCGCCATAGGTGTCGACGCCGGCATTGACGACGTAATGCTGGCGGCCGGAGGACAATTCGAAAGCCAGGCATCCGGCGTGCGCCGCGTTGGAAACGTCGATTGGGGGCGGCGGGCCGGTATCGGCGATCACGGTGACGCCGCCCATTGAGAGGCGCTCGTAGCCTGAATGCGGCGCGTGCAGTAAAGGCGCGCCGGCGGTGTCGTCGTGGCGCAGAATGGTGGCAATGCGGTCGTGGATGGTCGCGCCCATGCCATTGAAGCGGGCGAGGCTGCCGTCCTGGTGGCGAAAGAAACGCAGCGCCGGCAGCATACGGTCGATGGCGCCCATCAGCGCCGCCGGCGGAGTTTCGGCTTGATTGGCATAGGTCTGGCGCAGCGGCAGAAGGTCGGCGAGGATTTCAAGAACGGTTATCGGATTGCGGGAAACATGGCCGCCATCCGGCAGAATCTGGCGATCGAGCTCATCGGCGAGGCTGCGGGTCGCACCGCGCAGCGCCGATGCCGGCGCCGGCAGCGACAGAGCGGCAAAGGCGAGCGCGATGCGGGCGCGCAGCCTGTCCTTGCCGTCCGGCATCTCGCGTGCCATCGCCCTGAGATAGCGGATCTGCATGGCAAGCGATTTCAGGAAGGCCCGGTAGAAGGGAAATTCAGCGCCCTGCAGCACCACCGAGGAATGCTGCAGCCAGGCAATGACGCGCTTGGCCGTCGTGCCAGGCTCCCAGGCGACACCGGCAATATTGCTGCCATGCATGGCGATCCAGTCGGAGACCAGCGCCCGCGCATTGGCGGCGGCAAGCTCGGTGCCGGCGGCGCGCATGTGGCGCAACCAGCGAAAGCCGTGCAGCGTCTTTTGCCAGCCGGGATTGGGCACGGCGATCTGGAAGGGCGACTTGCCGCCGGTCTCGACCATATGTCCCGACAGCGGATAGCGGCCATAGTAGATCTCGAGCGCAATCTGCGGGTCGGCCAGGCGCAGGTCTGGCGGAGCGATCAACACGCGTTCCGGCGTTCGGCCGGAGTAGCGCCAGCGATAGAGCGGCCCGGCACGCAGGCGCCGGCGCGTCTTGCGCCAGAACTCCTTCGCGACAAGCGTCCATAGACGCGTCGTGCTGCCGGCAGCGATCGCCAAAAGCCCTCTCATACCCCTCAACCCGAAGACAAGTTATATGATTCAAGAACTTATGCGAAGGCGAATTCCACGGAGACCTTGGAGTTCGGCCTGTTTTCCGCAGGATTCTCCCTAAAATAGTCTTCAAATTCTCAGCGTTAGCCGGCTCTGCGCATCCGGGCGGCGAAGAAGCCGTCCAGGCCGGACATTTCCGGTGAGTCGAGCTCCAGATCGGCGGGCGTGGTGCGGAGCGTGCCTTGCGGCGTCAGGAACGGATCGATGCCGGCGATCTCGCCCGGGCGGAGCGGATCGTCGACGATATCAGCCGTCCCGGCTAGGAAGGCGCTGTGAAGCGCCTCGCCTTCGAGCGGGTCGAGCGAACAGTTGGAAAAGACGATGCGGCCGCCGGGCCTGACCAGGGTGACAGCGCGGGCGAGCAGCCTCCGCTGAAGATCGGCGAGTTTGTCGACGTCGGCAGTTGTCTTCGTCCAGGGCACGTCGGGATGCCGCCGCACCGTGCCGGTCGAAGAGCAGGGTGCATCGAGGAGGACGGCGTCGAACGGTTGTTCCGGCTCGTATTTGAGCAGATCGGCCTGGACGATCTCTGCGGACAGGCCAAGCCGTTCGAGATTCTGCGACAGCCGCGCCAACCGGTTCTTCGAGGAATCAATCGCGGTGACCGTGGCGCCGCCGAGAATGAGCTGAGCGGTCTTGCCGCCAGGGGCGGCACAGAGATCGGCGACGCGCAAACCCCTGATGTCGCCGAAGAGCCGGGCCGGAAGGCTGGCGGCGGCATCCTGAACCCACCAGGCGCCGTCCTCGAAGCCGGGCAGTTCGGTGACGGAGGCGCTGAGCTTTTCCACGCGCACGGTGCCGGTCGGCAGCACGATGCCGCCGAGCCGCTCGGCCCACAGCGCGGGATCGGACTTGACAGTGAAGTCGACCGGCGCCTCGTACCGATGAGCGGCGAGGATTTGCCTGGCCTTGTCGACGCCATAGGCGGCTTTCAGCCGGTCGGAAAACCATTTCGGCGCTTCGTCGGTGGCAGCAAGTGCCGCAGCCAGCTCGGCCTGCTTGGACCGCGCCAGCGTGCGCAGCACGCCGTTGACGAGACTGGAGAAGCGCACCGTGCGCGGATCGGACTTGGCGTGGGTCACGGCAAGGTCGACGGCGGCGCTGTCGGGAATATCGAGGAACAGGATCTGCGCCGCCGCCACATGCAGAATATGCGAAAGCGCTGTGGCATTGGGCGGCAGCGGCTTTTCCAGGCGGCGGGCCAGCAGCCCTGATATGGTCATGCGGAAGCGCAGCGCGGTGACCAGTATGGCGCGCACCAGCGCCCGGTCGCGCAGGTCGAGCGCCTTGTAATGCGGATGGCCGTTCTCGTGGTCGGTCAGCCCATCAAGCGGCGTTTTGGCATCGATGACGGCGGCGAGCAGCCGGGCAGCCGCCTTGCGCGCGGCGAGACCGGCAACGGGCTCGCCGGGGCTCACTGCATTGTTTTCGTGATCGCCTGAAATTCGGTGCCGGCGTTTCGCTTCGCTCACGACCACGGACCCTTGGGTCCGGTCGGATTGCGGCCCCAAGGATTTGGCTTCGGCGGGGCCGGTTGCGCCAGCGGCTGCTCAGGCTGCTGTGTTGCCTTCTCCCACGGGCCCGATGGCGATTGTTCGTCGGCCTGTCGTGGGCGCGACACTGGGGTCGCGTCGGATGAGCCGCCACCGACCATATCCCGCGCCATCGCCTGCAAGGCCGCGATACGGTTGTCGGTGTTCGGGTGGGTGGAAAACAGACTGTCCATGCGCTCGCCGGAAAGAGGATTGATGATGAAGAGGTGGGCGGTCGCCGGATTGCGCTCTGCATCCGGGTTGCGGATGCGTTCGGCGCCACGGGCGATTTTGTCAAGCGCCGAGGCAAGCCAAAGCGGCTGTCCACAGATCTCGGCGCCGCGCCGGTCGGCCTCGTATTCGCGGGTTCGGCTGATCGCCATCTGCACGATCATCGCGGCGAACGGCGCCACGATCATCGCCACCAGCACGCCGATAATGCCGAGGGAATTGTTGTTGTCGCGGTTGCCGCCGAAAAAGAAGGCGAAATTGCCGAGCATCGAGATCGCGCCGGCAAGCGTGGCGACGATCGTCATGGTCAGCGTGTCGCGGTGCTGCACATGGGCGAGCTCGTGCGCCATCACCGCGGCGACCTCCTCATGCGACAGTTGCTGCAGCAGCCCGGTGGTGGCGGCGACCGCGGCATTCTGCGGGTTTCGGCCGGTGGCGAAGGCGTTGGGCTGCGGGTTGTCGATCAGATAGGTTTTCGGCATCGGCAGGCCGGCCTGACTGGCGAGGCTCTGCACGATGGCGTAATATTCCGGGGCGTTCCTTTCGTCGACCTCGACGGCGCGGTTCATCGACAGCACCATCTTGTCGGCGTTCCAATAGCTGAACAGGTTCATGCCGGCGGCAATCAGCAAGGCGATCATCATGCCGCCCGATCCGCCGATCAGATAACCGACGCCCATGAACAGCGCGGTCATCGCGGCCAAAAGCATGGCGGTGCGAAGTGTGTTCATCGTCTGCTCCCGTTTCTGCCGGCCCTGCGTAAAAGGGGTCGATCCCTATCGGCTCATCGCTATATGATGGGAAACATGCGGCCCTGTTTCAATTGGGGCCGGTTTCAATCCGCCGGGAATATCGCATGATCGACGAAACCAGTAGAACAGGCGAAACCAGCAATACAAACGCCGGCTCCGGTCACGGCGCGCCGCAAAAAACGCTGACGCCGGCAGCCCGCCGCGCTTTGGCGGAAGCGGAAGCCCGGCGCGAACACTATCGCCAGCAGGAAGCCGCGATGCTCCGGGAGATCGGCGGCCGTGGCGGCAAGGAGCCCGGCCGCTATGGCGACTGGGAAGTGAAGGGCCTGACCAGCGATTTCTAAGGCACGACCGGATACCGGAGGGTCAGCAGACCTCGGCGGCACGCTCCGGCTGGATGGCGATCCAGCCGCGGTCGTCGATAGCGATGCCGATCGCGTCATAACCGGCGATCGCGGCGTGCGGCGTTTGCAACGGATCCTGGTGGGTGGCGCTGATCACCACGACCGTGGCGCCTGCGGCCTCGGCCGCCGATATTCCGGCGGGCGCATCTTCGAAAACGAGGCAGTCGCGCGCGTCGACGCCCAGCCGCGCGGCCGCCAGCCGGAAGCAATCCGGCGCCGGCTTGCCACGCGAAACATCCTCCGCCGCGACAAGGATGGCCGGAAGCGGGATGCCGGCGGCGGCGATGCGCAGGAGAGCCAGCTCGCGCGGCGCCGAAGTGACGATGGCCCAGCGCTCGGGCGGCAGCGACGCCAGAAACGCCGCGGCGCCTGCGATCGGAAGGATGCCGTCGATATCGGCCGCCTCGGCCTGCAGAAGTGCATCGGCTTCGCGCATCGGGTCGACGCCTGGGAGCGCCAGCCGGGCGATGGTTTCGATCGCCCGCACGCCGTGGATCGTCGGCAGGAATGCGGCAACGTCGAGATCTTGCCGGCGTGCCCAATCTGCCCAGACCCTTTCTGCCGCGGCAATCGAATTGACCACCGTGCCGTCCATGTCGAATAGGAAGGCTGCGAATTTTTTGCCTGCGAACATCTGCTATCCCGGTTGTTTTCGGAGGGGCCAAAGCCTGTCGATCGACCGTAACGTCGCGTCGGCTGCATGGGAAGGCGCGAGATCGCCTTTTCGACATTACCAGGGAACCACGGCGAGCCGTCTCGCGTTAACGTAACTGTTTTCCATGAAGCTCAGAAAAGGGGGAACCGCGATGCTGATTCGGCTCGGCTACGAAATCGCCATCGACTGTGCTGAAGCCACCCCGGTGATTTCGCTGCTCGAGATTCACAGGGAGCGCCAGGCCGACATCAAGCGGCAGACGCGCGTGCTGACCTCGCCTTCCGTCCCAACCAGGCTCTATCACGATCTTTACGGTAACACCTGCCGTCGCTTCACGGCGCCTGGCGGCAGCTTTCGCATTCTTTACGACGCCGTCGTCGAGGACAGCGGCGAGACCGACGAGGTCAACACGCTGGCCGGGGAAGTGCCGGTGGCGGAGTTGCCCGACGATGTGCTCTGCTATCTGCTCGGCAGTCGCTATTGCGAGACCGATCATCTCGGTGACCTGGCCTGGCAGGTTTTCGGCCCTGTTCCATCCGGCTGGGCGCGGGTGCAGGCGATCGTCGACTATGTCCACAACCGTCTGTCGTTCGGTTACGGCTATGCGCGCCCAACCCGCACGGCGGCGCAGGCGCATGAGGAGCGCGTCGGCGTCTGCCGCGACTTCGCTCATCTGGCGATCACGCTCTGCCGCTGCATGAACATCCCCGCCCGTTACGTGAACGGTTATCTCGGCGACATCGGCGTACCGGTCGACCCGGCACCGATGGATTTTTCGGCGTGGCTGGAAGTGTTCCTCGACGGCAAATGGTACACTTTCGATCCCCGCCATAACATGCCAAGGATCGGCCGCGTCGTCATCGCGCGCGGTCGCGACGCGACCGACGTGCCGCTGCTGCACAGTTTCGGCCCGCACCGGCTCAGCCTATTCAAGGTCTGGACCTACGAGCAGGAAAGCAATCTGTTCAACCCGCCCCATCGCGGCGTCGATAGGACCGCCCGCGCGCGGATGCTGGCATAAGCTCAGGCGCGAACGGCATGCGCCGCCGTTGCGATCATCCGGGCCGTGCTACGGATCTGTTGCGCCTGATCCGCGTCGGCACAGAACCCCTGTGCCGGATCGGGATCGAGTTCTTGTGCTCCACGGCAGGCGGCGGGATCGTGGTAAGCGCTTCGTAAACGAAACTGCCGCAGCGGCTTGTCGTTTACCGGCTGTTCACCTTGCCGCATTTCGAAACCAAGCAGAAACAACGGTTTGACAATGAGCGGTAGCTGTTGGTCGCTTCGCAGCGCCATCCGGCCGGAATCCTGCAATGCGCCTTCACACGGCTTTGAGGCCGTGGCGAATGGAGGCGGAAGCATGCGGCATTTTGGGGGTCTTTTTCACGCGATCGGCAGCGTTGCCGGGGATCGCGGCGGAAATTTAGCGGTTCTGTTCGGCATGGTTGCGTCGGTGCTGGCGCTGGGCGTCGGCTTTGCCGTCAACGTTTCCCAACTCTACAACGCCAAGTCGAGTTTGCAGGGCGTGATCGATGCGGCGGTGACCTCTACGGCACGCGACCTGACGACCGGCGTCATCAAGGAGGCCGACGCCAACAAGTCGGTGCAGGCGTTTCTCGATGCCAACAGCCGAGCGGGCATCCTGCAGGCTGATCGGACCGTCCTCGACAAATTGACCATCGACAGGACCGCCAAGACGGTTCAGGCGGACGTCCATGTCGATCTCGGCCTTTATTTTCCGCTTTTCAGCATGGGTGACATGAAGCGCGTTGCCGCATCGACGACAGCGCTCTATTCGGACAAGACGATCGAAGTGGCGATGATGCTCGACGTCACAGGGTCGATGGCCGGCCAGAAAATCATCGATCTGAGGACAGCTGCAGCGAACGCGGTCGACAGCTTCTTGGACGGCCAAGACTCCTCCAACCCCCGGGTGCGTGTCTCCATCGTGCCCTACGCCAATTCGGTGAATGCCGGCGCGCTTGCCGCCAGCAGCGTCTATGTCGAAACCTCGACCAGCCAGCGCAAGCAGGCGCCAGGCAATGGCGCCGTACAGTACGTCTCCGGCTTAATACGTCCGGACAATTGCGCCACTGAGCGCAAGGGCACCTATCAATATTCGGATGCAGGCCCCGACATCAGCATGGTCAATCGCGATTACCTGTTGTCGTCCTTCGCTTGGCGGACAGGCACGGCTGCCTGTCCGGCCGCCGCGTTGAAGCCGCTGACGGCGGACGCCGCGGCGCTCAAGAACGTCATCAAGACCTTTGTCGCATCGGGCGGCACAGCGGGCCATATCGGCGTGCAGTGGACCTGGTACATGCTTTCGGAAAACTGGGGCAGTGTGATGAATGCTTCGCAGCGGCCGGCCAAGGCGGATCCGAAAAAGGTCGCCAAAATCGCGATCCTGATGACCGACGGCGAGTTCAACCTGTCCTATTTCGATGCCAGCACTGTCGGTGAGGTCTACAATGATGCCGGCAAGGAACCGACCCGCACGGCAGCCAAGACGCTCTGTACCGCCATGCGCGACAAGGGCATCGAAATCTTCACCATCGGTTTCGATCTCAACGAAGAGATTGCCCAGGCGACACTGCACAATTGCGCGAGCCCGGATACCGCCAAGATCAAGCACTTCTATCAGGCCGCCAACGGGACGGAACTCAACCAGGCTTTCCAGGACATAGCGCACAACATCGAAAGCCTGGCATTGACCAAATAGAGGGCATTGACCAGAGAGGATCCGGACAAGAAAAAGGGCCGCCGCTTCTTTCGAAGTCGGCGGCCTTCCGTGTTTCCGTCCATGGCGCGGCTCATGGCGGCGACGTGTCACTTAAAGTGTTAAAGTGCTGGAGCGTCCTTTGCGCGTCCAAAGGACGCGCGGCGCTCCAGGCGTCGCCGGCCGCGCATCTCGCGCCTTAACGGGAAGACTGCTTCCCGAAAGTGCAATCCGCTGAGGCCACGTTCTGGAAAACGAAATCACTCGACATCGGATCACCTCCTTTCGATTTGTTGAAGACGCCCCCATGATGGGGTGTCGATCCGCAAATGGCAAGCCGCCATCTCGAAAATGCGGTGCACGTTTGCCGCTACTGCTTGCGGCTATCCGATCGGACAGGCAAAGTCGCTGCCGGACCACCAGCGGGATGAGTAGGAAGGACGGGGATGGAGGCAGCCGACAGAGCCGCACGGATCGTTCGAACGGTTATCGAGACGTTGAAGCCGGGTTTCGCGGTCAAGCTGTGGAACGGCGAGCGGATCGGCCCCGCCACCGGCCCGGTGGTCACCATCAACGACCAGGACATCGTCTGGCAGGTGATGCGCCGGCCCAACCTCTCGACGCTGATCGAAATGTGGATCTCCAAGACCATCGACGTGGAAGACGGGTCGCTGTTCGATTTCTACGCTCTGCCTGCGCACGGCAAGCTCAGGACGAAGCTCAAGTCGTTGCCCAAGCTCGCGGTCCTGCGCGACCTGCCGGCCGTGCTGTTTTCGCGAAAGCAGATGACGGCGCGGACCGACCTTTCCGGCCGCAACCCCTTCGTCAGCGGGTCGAACAGGCAAGCAATCCAGCACCACTACGACATTTCGAACGCCTTCTACCGGCTCTTCCTCGACGAACGCATGGTCTATAGCTGCGGCTATTTCACCGATTTCGCCAATGGCATCGACCAGGCGCAGAAAGACAAGCTCGACCATATCTGCCGCAAGCTCCGGCTGAAGCCCGGCGAAAGGCTGCTCGACATCGGCTGCGGCTGGGGAGCCATGCTCATGCATGCCGCGAAAAATTACGGCGTCGTCGGCCATGGCGTCTCGCTGTCGGAAGCCCAGACTGAGCTCGCCCGCGAGCGCATCCGTGCCGAGGGACTGGAGGATCGCATCACCATCGAGATAAAGTCCTATGCCGAGCTGTCCGGCCACTTCGACAAGATCTCGTCGATCGGCATGTTCGAGCATCTCGGGCTGGCCAACCACGCCGCCTATTTCTCGACCATTCATCGCTTGCTCAAACCGGGCGGCATCTATCTGCATCACGCCATCACCCGGCGCGACAAGGGCAGCGTCAAGAAGACCTTGCGCAAGGGCCCGGAATTCAAGGCGCTGATCAAATACATCTTTCCCGGCGGTGAGCTCGACACGATCGGCATGACGCTTGGCAATCTCGAAGCGCACGGCTTTCTTGTCTACGATGTCGAGAATTTGCGCGAGCACTACGCCCGCACCTGCCGCCTGTGGGCCGAGCGCCTCCACGCACGCTTCGACGAAGCGATCGCCGAGGTCGGCGAAGCCAAGGCGCGCCTCTGGCTGCTTTATCTCACCGGCTGTTCGATCACTTTCGAACGCGGCTCGGCGCAGATTTTCCAGACCGTCGTCACCAAGCGCGCGCGGGGCCCGAGCGGCCTGCCGCCGACGCGGGCGGATTTGTACCGGTAGTTGGTTTAGGTTGTGAACTCATAAACGTAACGGCTCAGCGGTTAGTCTTTGACGCCTTGGTTGCTGCAAGAAGCGCTGCGAAAGTCTGCTGGGGTCATTTTGAAGAGAGCGTCGCCAGCGGCGTCGGGTGAAACCGGATTGCCCTGCGCAGAGACGACTGCCGTCGAAGGCTGGTCATCACAGCTGCAGACGATCCAACTCGCTCCGCCGAACGTTCTGTTCGCTGGACCAGTTTCGCACTTCATCGGCGGAGACGATGCTATTTGCGGTGCCTCCGCCCGCCCTATCCCGGCGGCAAACAGGCCTAGCATCACCAAACGCAACAGTGCAGCCATAGGCCAAAAGTGTGCCGCACCAAAGCGCAGACTGCGCAAGGCCGCGCACCAGACGCGGTGGCGCGTCTGCTGATCTGATCGAGGGTGTTTTGGCACATCACAACCCCGCCCGCTGGTGTTATGCTGCCTTTCGCCTCCGAGGCTTGGTCAATGCTGACGTGCGACGAGGCTGAGGAGGGGGACATGGCAGTGACGGAGCTTCAAAACCGCAGTGGCGTGCGGATTGGCACTGATCTTATCGATGAGTTCGCCGTCGGGTTGGCTGGACGCTTAATCCGGCCCGCTGATGCCGACTACGACGAGGCGCGCCGGATTTGGAACGCCGCAATCGACCGGCATCCGGGATTGGTTTCACGTTGCCTCGGCGTCGCCGATGTAATCCACACGGTGAAATTCGCCGCCAGAAACGACCTTCTCGTCGCGGTCCGTGGGGGCGGTCACAATGTCGCCGGGCGGGCACTATGCGACAACGGCATTGTTGTCGATCTCTCCGCCATGCGTGGCGTGCTGGTTGAACCCAAGACGCGCACCGTGCGGGTGCAAGGCGGTGCGACGCTTGGCGACCTCGACCGCGAGACACATCTGCATGGGCTGGCGGTGCCGGTCGGCGTCGTGTCGAAGACCGGCGTTGCCGGGCTGACACTCGGCGGCGGCGTGGGCTGGCTGGTCCGCAAGCACGGGCTGAGTTGCGACAACGTGATCTCGTTTGAGCTGGTGACGGCTGAGGGACGCCTGCTGACGGCCAGCGCAGAAGAACACCCCGACCTTTTCTGGGCCCTACGCGGCGGAGGCGGCAATTTCGGCATCGTCACCTGCTTCACCTTCCGCGCGCAGCAAATATCGTCGGTGTTCGGCGGCCTGATTGTTCACGGCCGCGACAAGGCCCGCGAGGTGCTGCGCTTCTATCGCGACTTCATGGCCACGGCACCGGAGGAACTGACTGCCTACGCGGCCATGTTGACGACGCCGGACGGCATGCCGGCGGTCGGCATAGTCGCATGCTGGTGCGGTGACATGGAAGAAGGTGCACGCGTGCTGGCGCCGCTGCGAGCTTTCGGTCCGCCGCTGGTCGACGCCATACAGCCAATGCCCTACCCGTCGATGCAGAAGCTGCTGGACGGGGCGTTCCCGGACGGCACCCGCAATTACTGGAAGGCGAGCTTCGTTCCGCAACTTACCGATACGGTCATCGACCTGCTTGTTGAGCATGGAAACCGCATGGAGTCGCCTCTCTCGGCCTGTCTCGTGGAGTTCTACGGCGGCGCGCCGGGCCGGGTCAGTCGCACGGACTCTGCCTTCGCCCAGCGGAACGCGGAATACAACATTGGGATGACCGCGCAGTGGACGGATCCGGCCGAAAGCGAAAGGCATATAGCCTGGGTGCAGGCCATGTACGATGCGTTCGAGCCGCATTCGAGTGGCATGCACCTTCTCAACTTTCAGAGCGAACCCGCGGACCAGGTGATCCGTGCCTCCTTCGGTGATAATTACAGTCGGCTTGCCGAGGTGAAGCGGAAATATGATCCCATGAATTTTTTCAGCCTCAACCAAAACATCTCGGCCGCGGCACACTAGCTGCCCCTCATTAAGATCCGGGGGTTATCGACGCGTTCCTTCGGGATGGTCAGTGTGAATGCAGCATATGGATACGCCGACGAATTGCCTCGTCCACGGTGGATAGGTCGGCGCGGTGATTAGCGGCTGCGAGGTCGCCGACATAGGCCAATGGTTGCCAACGATCTTGATCCTTGCTGCGCTCATTATGGTGCCGTTCGGTTGGTATTGGCGCAAGCTTCTGGATACGAACGTGAGGGCAGGGCGTGCCGCTGACAGTTGCCCGGCTGTACGGGCGCGAAGGTGAGGTCGCGCGAGAAGGCAATCGTCCGGCTCGTCGCGGCGCGTTCGGCATGGCCCAACCGGACTAATAAGCGCGTCGCGTCTGAAAGGATTCACGCGACGCGCGACGCGCTTTAAGTCCTTGTTTTTATACATGTCGTTATCCCAAAACCGCTGCGCACTTTTGGGCAACATGCATTAGACCAACCGCATCGTCTCGCCGATTTCGACGCGGGCTGGCCGGTCGACCGTGCAGTAGACGCCGAGATTATGCGCGTTGTGACGGACCAGATTGCGCAGGATTGCCGGATCGTGGTCGAAACCATCCTGTGCGATGATGGTGAAGCCGCATCGGCGGCACGGCTCCGAGATCGTCAACAGCAGGTCGCCGATCGCCAACTTGCGACCGATCCATTCCGTCTCCGGGAATGATCCCTCGACCGCCGGCATGTCGACGACGATGTTGGGGCGGAACCGGCGCGGGTCGGCGGTGCCGTCGGGATGCAGCGCCTTCAGGCGCGCCAGCGAAGCGGTGGTCAGGAGGTGGATGGGGGCCTTGCGGTAACGCTCCACGGTCAGGGGACCGGCGTAATCCGGCGCAGCATCTTCCCGGCGAAACGGCCGGATCGAGGCTTCGAAGCCGAGAAAGGCGGAAACAGCGCGGTCGCTTTCGGCTCCAGGCGCTGGCAGCCAATCGCTCTGTGGCGTCGCGATCTCCAGTTCGCGGGCTTGCGACAACCGGGTCCGGATGCGTGGCACCTTGTGCCATTTCGCCTCGCGGTCGGGCCGTGCGATTTCATTATTCGAGGCATCGACAAGGCCGAACAGGCGGTCGCCATCGATGGTTTCCAGACCGACCGAGATCACCTCCAGGCATTCGCCGGCGAGCGAACTCGCCGGATAGCGCCAAAGCCCGGTGACGGCACCCAATGCATCAGGCCCTCTTGTTCTGCCGGTTGGCGACGAGGTCGTCGACGACCGCCGGGTCGGCCAGCGTCGAGGTATCGCCGAGCGCGGCAAAATCGTCCTCGGCGATCTTGCGCAGGATGCGCCGCATGATCTTGCCGGAACGGGTTTTCGGCAGGCCGGGAGCGAACTGGATCTTGTCGGGCGTGGCGATGGCGCCGATGTCCTTGCGGACATGGGCGACGAGTTCCTTGCGCAACTCTTCGCCCGGCTTCTCACCGGCCATCAATGTGACGTAGCAGTAGATGCCCTGGCCCTTGATGTCGTGCGGATAGCCGACGACGGCGGCTTCCGAGACTTTCTCGTGTGAAACCAGTGCTGATTCGACCTCGGCCGTGCCCATGCGGTGGCCGGAGACGTTGATGACGTCGTCGACGCGACCGGTAATCCAGTAGTAGCCATCGGCGTCGCGGCGGCAGCCGTCACCGGTAAAATACTTGCCCTTGTAGGTGGAAAAATAAGTCTGCACGAAGCGCTCGTGGTCGCCATAGACAGTGCGCATCTGGCCCGGCCACGAATCGGTGATGCAGAGGTTGCCGCTTGCAACGCCTTCCAGCACCTTGCCGTCACCGTCGACCAGTTGCGGCTTGACGCCGAAGAAGGGCCGCGTCGCGGACCCTGCCTTCAGGTCAGTGGCACCGGGCAGCGGCGTGATCAGGATGCCGCCAGTCTCGGTCTGCCACCAGGTGTCGACGATCGGCACCTTGCCGTTGCCGACGAGGTTGAAATACCACTCCCAGGCTTCCGGGTTGATCGGCTCGCCGACGGTGCCCAGCACGCGCAGCGATTTGCGCGACGTCCTGGTGACATGGGCGTCGCCCGCGCCCATCAAGGCGCGCAACGCCGTCGGGGCGGTGTAGAAGATGTTGACCTTGTGCTTGTCGATGACCTCCCAGAAGCGGGACTGCGACGGATAGTTAGGCACGCCTTCGAACATCAGCGTGGTGGCGCCGTTGGCGAGCGGCCCGTAGACGATATAGCTGTGGCCGGTGACCCAGCCGACATCGGCGGTGCACCAGTAGATGTCGCCATCATGGTAGTCGAAGACATATTGGTGGGTCATCGAGACATAGACGAGATAGCCGGCCGTGGTGTGCAGCACGCCCTTCGGCTTGCCGGTCGAGCCTGATGTGTAGAGGATGAACAAAGGGTCCTCGGCCTTCATCTTCTCCGGCTTGCACTCCGCCTTCACCGAAGCGATCTCGTCGTGGTACCAGACGTCGCGCCCCGGAGCCCAGCCAACCTTGCCGCCGGTGCGGCGCACGACGACGACCTTGTTGACCATCACGAAATTCTTCGCGGCGATGTCGATCGCCTTGTCGGTGTTGTCTTTCAACGGAATCGGCTTGCCGCCGCGCAGGCCTTCATCGGTGGTGATGACGAAAGTCGATTCGCAGTCGACGATGCGGCCGGCCAATGCATCCGGCGAGAAGCCGCCAAAGACCACCGAATGGATGGCGCCGATGCGCGTGCAGGCAAGCATCGCGTAGGCCGTTTCAGGGATCATCGGCATGTAGATGGTAACGCGGTCGCCCTTCTTGACGCCGTGCTTCTTCATCACATTGGCGAGCCGGCAGACATGCTCGTAAAGCTCGCTATAGGTGATCTTCCTGTCGTCGTAGGGATTGTCGCCTTCCCAGACGATGGCGGTCTGGTCGCCGCGCTTCTTCAGATGCCGGTCGATGCAGTTCCAGGAAACGTTGGTCTCGCCGTCCTCGAACCATTTGATCGAGACCTTGCCGTTGAAGGAGGTGTTCTTGACCTTGCTGTAGGGCTTGAACCAGTCGATGCGCTTGCCGTGCTTGCCCCAGAACTTGTCCGGGTTCTTCACGCTCTCGGCATACCATTTCAAATAGGTGTCATTGTCGATCAGTGCGTTCTTCTTCCACGCCGGCTGGACGCGATGGACATGAACCTCGGACATTTTTTCACTTTCCTCCCAAGACCAAGCCGCCCGGCTTGACCGCCGTCGGCATCACGGCGAAGCGGCCGCGAATTCGCGCGCATTATTAACAGTTCCGCGGTGACGGCAATATTAGACGTTGGATTTGCGCGGCGGGATGCCGCAGACGCTTTCTTCACTGTTATCAGCACTCGGGTTGGATCGCTGCTAACTACATGTTTTTGCGTCGTAAACCCGGCCTCAGCTACGAAATATCAATAGACGATTAAGCAAATTGCGCGCACAATTTCAAATTGGGAGGAAAGGAGAATCAACCAGGGGACCGCGATGCGCGACCATTCCGAAATGGACCTGATGCTCAAGGGCTACGGCTTGACCACGGCCAAGATCCTTTATCATTTTCCCGATCATCCGCATCTCCTGCAGAGCTTCATCTGGCAGGACTACGACATCGCTCCGAAATTTCCGGTGCTGATCCGGTTCATCGAGTTCTGGCAGACCAAGCTCGACGGCCCGCTGCATTCGGTGAGCTATACGCACCAGAAGCTGATCGCGCCTAACGAATGGCACAAGGTGGACGGCGAGTTCGTGCTGCATTAGGGCGTGTCGATATTCAGGTGAGGCCGGCCTGCGAATGGCGGTTTCCTGCGCTTACCTACAGCGCCGCGCGCCCTATTGGGCGGGCAAAGGACGCTGTAGAACTTTGATTTTGCGCATGACCTTTCCGAAATCGATCTCGATTTCGGGGTCATGCGCGGGCTCACCTATTTTAAGTACGCTCCGCTCCGGTTCTCGGAAGCCACCATTCTCGGCGCGGCCTGACCTAAATCTCAACACGCCCTATCCCCGGACGTTTGATGTATCGAGCGGGGTCAGACCGCGGGCGGGCTGAGCCTGGCGAAGGCTTCCTGCCGGCGATACGGAAAATGCGGATAGGGCGCGGTGACCGCGCTTGCCGCGTCGAGCTTCTTCATCTGGTCTGATGTCAATGACCAACCGACGGCGCCGAGGTTCTGGCGCAGCTGCTCCTCGTTGCGCGCGCCGATGATGACAGAGGCGACGGTCGGCCGCTGCAGTAACCAGTTGATGGCGATCTGCGGCCGGTTTCCTTGGCGACAGTGTCGAGCGCATCGACGACCCGGTAGAGTTGCTCGTCCTCGACCGGTGGCCCGAAGCCTGCGGTGTCGTGCAACCGGCTTGTTTCCGGCAGTGGCTCGCCGCGGCGGATCTTGCCGGTCAGGCGGCCCCAGCCGAGCGGGCTCCACACCAGCGCGCCAACGCCCTGGTCGAGGCCGAGCGGCATCAGCTCCCATTCATAGTCGCGCCCGACCAGCGAATAATAGACCTGATGGGCAACGTAGCGTGGGTAGCCGTGCTTGTCCGCCAGGCCGAGCGATTTCATTACTTGCCACCCGGAAAAGTTGGAAACGCCGACATAGCGCAGCTTGCCGGCGCGCACGAGACTGTCCAGCGTCGACAGCACCTCCTCGATCGGCGTTGCGGCGTCGAAAGCGTGCAGTTGCAGCAGGTCGATGTATTCGGTGCCGAGACGCCTCAGCGCATCCTCGACGGCCTTGATGAGACGCGAGCGGGAAGAGCCGGCATCGTTGGGACCGTCACCCGTCGGCAGCGAGGTCTTGGTCGAGATCAGCACGGCATCGCGGCGGCCCTTGATGGCCGCGCCGAGCACCTCCTCGGAGGCGCCATTCGAATAGACGTCGGCGGTGTCGAACAGGTTGACGCCGGCCTCAAGGCAGATGTCGACCAGCCGCCGCGCTTCCGTCGCATCGCTGTTGCCCCAGGCGCCGAACAGCGGCCCCGAACCGCCGAAGGTTCCAGCGCCGAACGAGAGCGCCGGGACCTTCAGACCCGAGGCGCCAAGACGTCGATAATCCATGGTTTTGCTCCTTGTATCGAAGGGTGGTTGGATTTGTTTGGGATCGTCACGACCGGGCGGATGCCGGTGCGCCGAGCTCCGAGCTGCGGTCGAGGCGCAGCGCTAATCCCGCCACGGCCAGTGCGGAGAGCGGCAGCAGGGCGGCGACCCAGCTGACGGCGCCGAGGCCGGGGCCATGGGCGATCACCACGCCGCCGAGCCAGGCGCCGGCGGCGTTGCCGAGGTTGAAGGCGGCGATATTGAAGGATGAGGCCAGGCTCTGGCCGGCGCCTTCAGCCTTTTCCAGCACCCACATCTGCAGCGGCGCCACGGTGGCGAAGGCGGCGGCGCCGAGCAGGCCGACATAGATGACGGCCATCACCTGGCTGTGCAGGGCGAAGGTCATCGTGCCGAGCACCAGCGCCAGCACAACGAGACTGCCGAGGACGGAAGGCACCAGCCAGCGGTCGGCGAACTTACCGCCAAGCAGATTGCCGGCGATGAGGCCGCCGCCAAAGACCAGCAGGATCGGCGACACGGCTGCTTCCCCAAAACCGGTGATCTCGGTCAGCAGGGGAGCGATATAGGTGAAGACGGCGAAGACGCCGGCATAGCCAAGCACGGTGGTGGCGAAGCCAAGCAGGACCGGCGCGCGGCCGAGCACGGCGAGATCGCCGCTCAGGTTGCTCTTCTCAGGCGCTGCCTGGCTGCGCGGCACCAGCAGGAGAATGATGGCGAAGGCGACGATGCCGACCAGGGTTACCGCCCAGAAGGTCGCCCGCCAGCCGAAGGCCTGGCCGAGCCAGGTGCCGAAGGGCACGCCGAGGATGTTTGCGATGGTCAGGCCGGTGAACATCAGGGCGATCGCCGAGGCCTTCTTGTTTGGCGCCACCAGCCCGGTCGCAACGACCGAACCAACGCCGAAGAACGTGCCGTGGGCAAAGGCGGTGAGCACGCGGGCAGCCATCAGTGTCCAGTAGTCGGGGGCGAGCGCGCAGGCGAGATTGCCCAGCGTGAAGATCGCCATCAGCGCCAGAAGCACGGTCTTGCGCGGCCAGCGGCCGGTGGCGATCGTCAGCAGCGGCGCGCCGATGACGACACCGAGCGCATAGCCGGAAATCAACTGGCCGGCGGCCGAGATCGAGACTCCGAGATCGGTGCTGACGTCGAGCAGCAGGCCCATGATGACGAATTCGGTGACACCGATGCCGAAGGCACCGGCGGCGAGGGCGTAAAGAGCAAGAGGCATGGCGGTTCCCATTTCGATGACAGCCAGTGTTGAAGACGGGACGCCGTGTCCTCCCACGCCCCGTCCCGGAAGATCGTGTCGCGGCGTGCTGTGAACCAGCCTTGCGCAGGGCACATTGTCTGTGAAATAGATTCACGAATGGCGAGACCCGACATCAACCGCTCCGGCGAGATCGAAGTGTTTGTCCGCGTCGTTGAGGCGGGGAGTTTTTCGGCCGCCGCTCGCGCGTTGCGGATGACGCCGTCGGCAGTGAGCAAACTGATTGCGCGGCTTGAGGCGCGTCTTGGCGCGCGGCTGATCAGCCGTTCGACACGCAAGCTGCAACTGACACCGGAGGGCGCGGCCTTCTTCGACAGCGGCGTGCGCATCCTGGCCGACATGGCGGCAGCCGAGCGCGAGGCGGCGGCCGGCGCCGCCCCGCGCGGCCGGCTGCGGGTCAACAGCTACGTGCCCTTCGGGCAGCACCGGCTGATCCCGCTTTTGCCGCGTTTCCTCGAACGCTATCCGGAAATCACCATCGATCTGGTTTTGACCGATCATGTCATCGACCTGATGGAGGAGCGCGCCGATGTCGCGATCCGCGCCGGGCCGCTCGGCGAATCACGGTTGGTGGCGCGCAAGCTCGGGCAAAGTCCGGTGGTGGTCGTCGCTGCGCCGTCCTACCTCAGGACGCACGGCATCCCCCGGACGCCGGCCGATCTCGATCGCCACAATCGGATGGGTTTCTGTTTCGTGCGCCATGTCGATGATTGGCCATTCGTCGACGCGGCCGGCGAGGCCGTTCTCGTTCCGATAACCGGAAATGCGCTGGTCAGCGATGGCGAGGCGATGCGGCAGATGGCGCTTTCGGGGGCGGGCATCGCCCGGCTGGCGCGCTGGCATGTGGAACCCGACATCGCCGCCGGGCGGCTGGTACCGCTTCTGGAGGCCTTCAACCCAGGCGACGAGGAGCGTACCCACGCCGTCTATGTCGGACAGGGCAAGCATTTGCCGGCGCGGGTGCGGGCCTTTCTCGACTTTCTGGTCGAGACGGTCCGCCTGACCTGAGCCTAAAGAAGATCGGAGCCAAAGAAGATCGGGAACCGGTCGGCTCCCGAAACATCAATCGAGGTGAGATTGAACTACCTTTTCGGCGCAAAGGGCGCCGGCCGCCGGCCGGCCGCCTGACGCTCGAGCATCCAGCCCGGATATTCGGCCGGCAGCGCGCTGACCTCGTCGAGACGAGCAAGATCGTCGGTGTCGAGCTTCAACTCGGTGGCGGCGAGGTTCCGTTCGAGCTGCTCCATGCGGCTGGCGCCGATGATCACGCTCATCACGAAGGGTTTGGCGAGCACATAGCTCAGCGCGACCGTGGCGACGCTGACGCCATGCTTGCCGGCGATCTCGCGCATGACGGCGACCGCCGCCCAGGCGCGGTCCTCATTTACAGGCGGGAAATTGAAGCTGGCGCGGCGGCCTTCGCCATTGCCGGGCGCGCCGGGTCCGTATTTGCCGGAAAGCAGCCCGCCCGCCATCGGCGACCAGACCATCAGTCCAAGCTTCTCCTCGTTGAGCAGCGGAACGATCTCGCGCTCCAGGTCGCGGCCGGCGATCGAATAGTAGGACTGGACGGTCTCAAAACGGGCGAAGCCCTTGCGTTCGGCGATGCCCAATGCCTTGGCGATGCGCCAGGCCGCCCAGTTCGAAACGCCGACATAGCGGACCTTGCCGCTGGCAACCAGATCGTCGAGCGCCCGCAGCGTCTCATCGATCGGCGTCACCGTGTCGGTGCCGTGAAGCTGATAGAGACCGATATGGTCGAGCTGCAGCCGCTCGAGACTGCCCTCGACCGAACCCATGATGTGGCCGCGCGAGGAACCGCGCTGGTTGGGGCCGTCGCCCATGGCGCCATGGACCTGGTGGCGATGATCACATCCTGCCGGTTGATGCCGAGATTCCGCAGCGACTGGCCGAGAAGCCGTTCCGATGCGCCGAAGGAATAGACGTCAGCGGTGTCGGAGAAATTGACGCCGGCGGCGAGCGAGCTCTGGACGATCCTGTCGACGCCGTCCTGGTCGAGGCTGGCGATCAGGCCCCATTGGTCGTTTTCGCCGGCGGCGCCGAAGGTCATGGTGCCCAGGCAAAGTTCGGAGACGAACCCGGCCAATATAGGAACGATACGTTCCGTTTCCATTCGTTGGCATAACGGCCTAGTGGTTCTGGACCAAGCTCCGCGACCGACGATCCGGCGGGGTGGGGGAAACAGGTCAGATTGTCCAAGGATTGAGGACCGTCACCCCGGTATCGTCGAAATAGGCGACGTTTCGCGTAACCAGAATGAGGTCGTGGACGAGCGCGGTCGCGGCGATGAGCGTGTCGGCGCTGCCTCGCGTGCGGCCAGCCGAGATGCGACCCCACGACAACGCGACATCTTCAGTAACCGCAAGGATGCGGTCGGCATTGTCCCGCCGAAGCTCTCGCAGCCACAGATCGAGGCGCGTTGCCCGTTCGGGATCGACCTTGCGCAGCTTGACGATCCCGCGTTCGATCTCCCCGAGCGTGATGACACTGAGATTGACCGAATCCGGATCCACTGAAGCTAGCCACGCGGTAGTCTTGGGCAAGCGTCGTTCCACATCCGAAACGATGTTCGTGTCGAGCAGGTACATCAGAGGTCGATGTCGCGGATCATCGTATCCGAGCGACGGTTGACCTCTTCGGCGAAATCATCATCCCAGACGGGACCGGTCAGAAGATATTCTGCCAGTGACTTCTTTTTTCCCGACAAGCGGTCATAGTCTTCGGCAGAAAGCACCACCGCCGCGCGCTCGCCACGCAGGGTCACCGTCTGCGGTCCCTCGCTGCGCGCGCGCTGAACCACTTTGGAAAAGTTGTTTTTCGCATCCTGAAGATGCCAGTTCATGGGTCGCTCTCCTAGCTAGCTTGGCTAGATATATGCCTGACGCGCCCGACTATCAAGGTTGATCGCTAAACTGCCGCTAAACGAAATGTCCGCTAACGGCTGCCGAAGATCGCCGAGCCGATCCTGACACTTGTCGCGCCGAAGGCGATCGCGGTTTCGTAGTCGCCGGACATACCCATCGAAAGCTCCTCCACACGTGCCCCCGTGCTGAGCTTTTCCAGCAGCGCGAAATGCGGACCGGGATTCTCGTCGGCCGGCGGGATGCACATCAGGCCTTCGATGGCGAGGCCATGGACGTCGCGGCAGCGGGTGACGAAGGCGACAGCCTCGCGCGGCTCGATCCCTGCCTTTTGTGGTTCCGAGCCGGTGTTGACCTGAACGTAGAATTTTGGTGACCGGCCTTGTCTGGCGATTTCCTTGGCGAGTTCGGCCGCGATCTTCTCCCGATCGACCGACTCGATGACGTCGAACAGCGCGACCGCTTCCTTCGCCTTGTTCGATTGCAGCGGACCGATCAGATGCAGCTCGATGTCGGGGAAGTCCTCCTTCAGCGCCGGCCATTTGGCTTGTGCTTCCTGGACGCGGTTCTCGCCGAAGACGCGCTGGCCGGCGTCGATGACCGGGCGGATATCGTTGGCGCTGAAGGTCTTCGAGACCGCGACCAGCCTCACCGCGCCGGCTTGCCGTCCTGCCTCGCGCTCGGCGGCGGCGATCCTCGCCTTGACCGTGAAAAACTGTTCGACGGCGCTCGCCATGCCTATATCCTGACTCTGGTTTTTGTCCTGGCCGGAGCGTCGCAGTTGACGGGTCCGGCAATCCATGGTGAACACCGCGACGACATTTCCTGAGCCGCCGGGCATGTCCGGCTGTTCGCGCATGCTTTTTAAGTGAAAAACACCCGATGGCAACCGAACGATACAATCCGCGCGCATCAGAGCCCAAATGGCAGAAGGCCTGGGACGCCAAGAAGCTGTTCGAAGCTGACAACGACGACCCGCGTCCGAAATACTACGTACTCGAAATGTTCCCCTATCCGTCGGGGCGCATCCATATCGGCCATACCCGCAACTACACGATGGGCGACGTGGTTGCGCGCTACAAGCGTGCCAAGGGTTTCAACGTGCTGCACCCGATGGGCTGGGACGCCTTCGGCATGCCGGCCGAGAACGCGGCGATGCAGAACAAGGTCCATCCCAAGGACTGGACCTATCAGAACATCGCCGCCATGCGCGAACAGCTCAAGGTCATGGGCCTGTCGCTCGACTGGGCACGCGAATTCGCCACCTGCGATGTCGACTACTACCACCGCCAGCAGATGTTGTTCCTCGATTTCGTCGAGAAGGGGCTGGTGACGCGCAAATCCTCCAAGGTCAACTGGGATCCGGAGGACATGACGGTGCTTGCCAACGAGCAGGTCATCGACGGACGCGGCTGGCGCTCGGGCGCGCTGGTCGAACAGCGCGAGCTGACGCAGTGGTTCTTCAAGATCACCGACTATGCGCAGGATCTGCTGGACTCGCTGGAAGGCCTCGACGAATGGCCGGAAAAAGTGAAGCTGATGCAGGCGAACTGGATCGGCCGTTCGGAAGGCCTGCTGATCCGCTGGCCGCTGGCCACTCCAGTCGATGGCGAAGATGAGCTGGAGGTCTACACGACGCGGCCCGACACCATCTTCGGCGCCTCCTTCATGGCGGTCGCAGCTGATCATCCGCTGGCGAAGAAGGCGGCCGAAAGCAATCCGGCGCTGGCCAAGTTCATCGACGAGGTTCGCCATATGGGCACTTCAGTGGCGGCACTGGAGACAGCCGAGAAGAGGGGTTTCGATACCGGCATCCGCGTCGTCCATCCGTTCGACGCGAACTGGACGCTGCCTGTCTATGTCGCCAATTTCGTGCTGATGGAGTACGGCACCGGCGCCATCTTCGGCTGCCCGTCCGGTGACCAGCGCGACCTCGATTTCGCTAACAGATACGGCCTGCCGGTCATTCCGGTGGTGATGCCGGAAGGCGAGAATCAGGGAAACTTCCAGATCATCGACGAGGCCTATGTCGGCGACGGCGTGATGATCAATTCGCGCTTCCTCGACGGCATGAAGCCTGATCAGGCGTTCGACGAGGTGGCGAAGCTGCTGGAACAAAAGACTATCGGCAATCGGCCGGTGGCTGAGCGCAAGGTCAACTTCCGCCTGCGCGACTGGGGCATTTCGCGCCAGCGCTACTGGGGCTGTCCGATCCCGATGATCCACTGCGAGGATTGCGGCGTGATGCCGGTGCCGAAAGCGGATCTGCCGGTCAAGCTGCCGGACGACATCGAGTTCGACCGGCCGGGCAATCCGCTCGATCGCCATCCGACATGGCGGCATGTCAAATGTCCGCAATGCGGCAAGGATGCACGCCGCGAAACCGACACGATGGACACGTTCGTCGATTCGTCCTGGTATTTCGCGCGCTTTACCGCGCCCTGGGCGAACGACCCGACCGATCCCAAGGCAGCTACCGAATGGCTGCCGGTCGACCAGTATATAGGCGGCATCGAGCACGCCATTTTGCACCTGCTCTATTCGCGCTTCTTCACCCGCGCCATGCGCGAGACCGGCCATGTCGATCTCGCCGAGCCGTTCAGGGGCCTGTTCACGCAAGGCATGGTGGTGCACGAGACCTATCGGGTCGGCGGTGGCTCGAACAGCCGCTGGCTTGCACCCAGCGAGGTGCGGCTGGAGGACGTCGACGGCAAGCGCCGCGCCGTCGAAATCGCGACCGGCGAAGAGGCGGTAATCGGCCCGCTCGAAAAAATGTCGAAGTCGAAGAAGAACACGGTGAGCCCGGAAGAGATCACCGACGGCTACGGCGCCGACACCGCGCGCTGGTTCATGCTGTCGGACTCACCACCCGAGCGTGATGTCGAATGGACCGACGAGGGTGCTGCCGGCGCGCATCGCTTCATTCAGCGCATCTGGCGGCTGGTGTCGACGGCTGCCGAATCGCTCGCCGGCAGCCAACCGGCAGCGGCGAAGGAGGGCGAGGCAGGGACTGTGTCCAAGGCCGCGCACAAGATCCTGAAATCAGTCGGCGAGGATATCGAAAAGCTCGCCTTCAACCGCGCTATCGCCCGCATCTACGAACTCGCCAATGCGCTCACCACGCCGCTCAACGAGGCGGCTGAAGGCAAGGCCGCCCCGGCGCTCAAGGCTGCCTGTCGGCAAGCCGTCGACATCCTCGTGCATCTGATTGCGCCGGTCATGCCGCATCTGGCCGAAGAGTGCTGGCAGACGCTCGGCGGCACCGATCTTGTCGCCGAACGGCCCTGGCCTGTCTATGAGCCGTCGCTTGTCGTCGACAACGAGATCCTGCTGCCGGTTCAGGTCAACGGCAAGAAGCGCGGTGATTTGACAATTGCCCGCGACGCGGACCAAGGTGCCGTCGAAAAAGCGGTTCTGGCTCTCGACTTCGTGCAGAAAGCGCTCGAAGGTAAGGCACCGCGCAAGGTGATCATCGTCCCGCAGAGGATCGTCAATGTCGTTGCCTGATCCGAGGAAGACAGAAGTGACGCATTTGCTGCGCCGTATCGCGCTGTATGGCCTGGTCGCTTCGGTTGCGCTGGTTTCGGCCTGCACGGTGCGCCCGCTCTATTCGAGCGCGCCGCTGTCGGCCGGCTCGCAAGTCGGGGCTGCCGCCGAACTCGGGTCCATCGCGGTCAAGCCGGTCAACACCCGCTACGCCCAGCAGGTCCGCAACAATCTGATCTTCGCGCTCGGCCAGGGTGCGGGCGAGCCGGCTTCGCCCGCCTATTCGCTCGATCTCGGCGTTACCGAACTTGTTGAATCCGCTGCAACCGTGCAGGTCTCGACCGATGACGACGAGCCAACCGCGGGCACGGTGACACTGACCGCGAACTATGTGCTGACCGACGCCAAGACCGGCGCGACGATCGCGACCGGCAGGCGCTCGATAGCGTCGTCCTTCGACAGGCCCCGTCAGGAATTTGCCTCCTACCGGGCGCAAATCGACGCCGAGAACCGCGCGGCGCGCGAACTGGCGGACCTGCTGCGCCTGTCGATCGCCCAGAATCTGGTCAAGCACGGCAGGACGGTGGCGGGTTAAAACTTTTCGGCCGGGATCGATACGTTCCGGCTACCGTCGAGGTCCAGTTGCTCGCGCACAAAAAAGGCCGATTGCTCGGCCTTTTTACGGGAACGCGGCGTCTTAATTTCAGCCGACCTTCTGGATTTCAGCCGATCTTCTGGCCGGTCTTGGCCCAGTCGGTGAGGAACTGCTCCAGGCCCTTGTCGGTCAGCGGATGCTTGACCAGCGCCTTCAGCGTCGCCGGCGGCGCGGTGATGACGTCGGCGCCGATCAGTGCGGCCTGCTTGACGTGGTTCACCGTGCGCACCGAGGCGGTCAGGATCTCGGTCTGGAAATCATAGTTGTCGTAGATGGTGCGGATGTCCGAGATCAGTTCCATGCCGTCCCAGCCGCTGTCGTCGATGCGGCCGACGAAGGGCGAGATGAAGGAGGCGCCGGCCTTGGCGGCGAGCAGCGCCTGGGTGGCCGAGAAGCAGAGCGTGACATTGACCATGCGGCCGTCCGACCGGATGTCCTTGCAGGCCTTCAGGCCGTCGAGCGTCAGCGGCACCTTGATGCAGACATTGTCGGCGATCCTGGCCAGGATCTTGGCCTCCGCCATCATGTCCTTGTATTCGGTGGCGACGACTTCGGCCGAGACCGGGCCCTTGACGATCTCGCAGATCTCTCTGGTGACGTCGGCGATCTTGCCGCCGGATTTGAGGATCAGCGAAGGATTGGTGGTAACGCCGTCGAGCAGCCCCAGATCGTTCAGGTCACGGATTTCATTGACATCGGCGGTGTCGACAAAAAATTTCATGGCGGGGTCTCCTGAAGATTTCGCATCGGCCCGAAAATCATGACCGATTTTCGGGAAGCACGATGCGTGGGTTAAAGTTCTAAAGCGTACTTTGTGCGTCCGGATGGACGCACGTCGCTCTAGGCCGGCAAGGCACATTCGGCGTTGGACTTTGCTCTAGACGAAAGTCGGGGCAAGGTCACGCCTCATGATCGAAGATTCGCCCTTTGTCGCAGCCGCGCCAGTGCTGGTGCCGATGCCCGCCGATCGGCCCTACACCTATGCCGTGCCCGCCGGCATGCGCGTGGTGCCGGGCTCGATCGTGCGCGTTCCGCTCGGTCCGCGCCAGGTTGCCGGCATCGTCTGGGACGGCGTTGTCGAAAAGGTCGACGCAAAAAAACTGCGCCCGATCGAGCAGGTCTTCGACTGCCCGCCGATTGACCGCGCTATGCGCCGCTTCGTCGACTGGATCGCGCAATACACGCTGTCGCCGCCTGGCATGGTGGCGCGCATGCTGCTGCGGGCGCCGGAGGCCTTCGACCCGGAACCCTGGATCGAAGGGCTGCAACGCACCTTCGCCAAACCCGACCGGATGACGGGTGCGAGGATGCGCGTGCTGGAAACAGCCGAAGGCGGGCTCGCCTGGACGCGGTCCGGGTTGGCGCATGCGGCCGGCGTGTCGTCGACGGTCATCGACGGGTTGAAAGCGCAAGGCGTGTTCGAGACGGTCATGATCCCGCCGCGACCGGTGGTCGCAGCACCCGATCCGAATTACGCCCAGCCTTCGCTGATGCCGGACCAGAGCGATGCGGCCGGGATGCTGTGCACCAATGTCGCGGCCGGCGCATTCGGCGTCACGCTGCTCGACGGGGTGACCGGATCGGGCAAGACGGAGGTCTATTTCGAGGCGGTGGCGGCGGCGCTCGACCGTTGCAAACAGGTGCTGATCCTGCTGCCGGAGATTGCGCTGACCCACGCCTTCCTCGAGCGCTTCCAGGAACGGTTCGGCGCCAAGCCGGCGGAATGGCACTCGGACCTGCCGCCAAGGATGCGCGAGCGTGTCTGGCGGCAGGTGGCGGAAGGTGGCGTGCGCGTGGTTGCCGGCGCGCGTTCGGCGCTGTTCCTGCCGTTCAGGGAGCTCGGGCTGATCGTCATCGACGAGGAGCATGACCCCGCCTACAAGCAGGAAGACCGCGTCTTCTACAATGCCCGCGATATGGCGGTGGTGCGTGGCCATATCGGCGGCTTTCCGGTGGTGCTCGCCTCGGCGACGCCGTCGGTCGAAAGCCGGGTCAACGCGAGCCAAGGCCGCTACAACAGGGCGGTGCTTTCGGCGCGCTTTGCCGAGGCGGCGCTTCCCGACCTGAAGACGATCGACATGCGCCGCGCCCCGCCGGCACGCGGCGGCTTCCTGTCGCCGGTGCTGCTTGCCCATATGCGGCAGACGCTGGAGAAGGAGGAACAATCGCTGCTGTTCCTCAACCGGCGCGGCTATGCGCCGCTGACACTGTGCCGGGTCTGCGGCCATCGCTTTGGCTGCCCGGTCTGCTCGGCCTGGCTGGTCGAGCACCGCTTTCGTGGCCAGTTGATCTGCCACCATTGCGGACACAATGAGCGGCGGCCCGAGGCCTGCCCGGAATGCGGCACGCTCGATCATCTGGTCGCCTGCGGGCCGGGCGTCGAGCGCATCGCTGAAGAGGTCGTCGCGCATTTCCCAGACGCCCGAACCATCGTCCTGTCGTCCGACCTGATGGGCGGCGTGCGGCGGCTGAGGTTAGAGCTTGAAGCCATCGCCAATGGCGAGGCCGACATCGTCATCGGCACTCAGCTCGTCGCCAAGGGCCACAATTTCCCAAACATGACGCTGGTCGGCGTGGTCGATGCCGATCTCGGCCTGGCTAATGGCGATCCGCGCGCCGCCGAGCGCACTTTCCAACTGCTCAGCCAGGTGACCGGCCGCGCCGGCCGCACCGGCAAGAAGAGCCTTGGCCTGCTGCAGACCTTCCAGCCCGACCACCCGGTAATGCGGGCGATCGTCTCCGGCGACGCCGAGGCTTTCTATGAGCGCGAGATCGCCGAACGCGAACGGGCGGCCCTGCCGCCTTTCGGCCGGCTTGCGGGCGTCATCGTCAGTGCTGCGACACGAGCGGAAGCGGAGGGACATGCGCGGGGTTTGCGGCGCGCCGCACCTCAGGCCAGCGACCTGTTCGTGCTCGGTCCGGCCGAGGCGCCGCTGTCGCTGATCGGCGGCCGCCATCGCTTTCGCCTGCTGATCCAGGGCGAGCGGCGCGCCGACATGCAAGGGTTCATTCGCGCCATGCTGGCCGAGGGACCGAAGATACGGGGCTCGGTGCGTGTGCAGGTCGACATCGACCCGCAGAGCTTTTTGTGAGGCCGACCATGCAATTTGGACCGGAGCTGTGAAGAGATGAAAACCCTTGGCCTGATCGGCGGCATGAGCTGGGAATCAACGGCGATCTACTATCGGCTGCTGAATGAGATCGTGCGCGAGCGGCTGGGTGGGCTGCATTCGGCGAAACTGCTGCTGTGGTCGTTCGACTTCGCCGATATCGCCGAACGGCAGCACGTCGGCGACTGGCAGGGGGCGGGCGTTCTGCTGGTCGAGGCGGTGCGTAAGCTCGAAGCAGCCGGTGCGGAGGGGCTGCTGATCTGCACCAACACCATGCACAAGCTAGCCGATCAGGTGGAGGTAGCGGTGTCGATACCGCTCATCCACATTGCCGATGCCACGGCTACCGCGGTTGCCCAGGCCGGCGTCAGCCGTCCGGCTCTCTTGGCAACGCGGTTCACCATGGACCGGGATTTCTACAAGGGCCGGCTCGCCGACAGGTACGGCCTTCATCCCGTGGTGCCAGATGAAGCCGGGCGGGACATGGTTCATCGCGTGATCTACGACGAACTCTGTCAGGGTATTGTCACCGCGGAATCGAAGGCGGCCTACATTGATGAAATCGCCCGTATGCGGCGCGACGAAAACATCGACAGCGTCATCATGGGGTGCACCGAGATCACCATGCTGATCGGCCAGCAGGATTTCGACATTCCTGTGTTCGACACGACGCGCATCCATGCCGAGGCGGCGGTCGAATTCGTGCTGGGCTGATGCGCTTTCCTAAAGTGCCGGCGCCATCTGGCGCATGTCTCTTCCTTCGCTAGAATGCCCGAAATTTCGAACAGCCATTTACGAGGGGACAGTATGGAATTTGCGTTTCCATGGCCTATGAGCCAGGGCGAGTGGCTCGCATGGTCGAGCGCCGTCGTGACCTTGCTGTTCGGGCTGCTGCTGTTCCTGGCGCCGGGGCTGGGCTTCCGGATTCTGCGGCTGCAGGTCAAGCCTGAGAAGGCGGCGGCGATCGCCGAAGGGCGCGGCAGGATGTCGGGCTTCTATCTCGGCGTCAGCCTGTGCTGCATTCTGCTTGCGCAACCGCTGCTCTACATGGCGCTTGGCTTTTCCTGGCTGCTCACCGCCTTCGGCCGCCTGCTGTCGATGATGTCGGACGGCGCCAACACACCTTTCAACTGGGCGTCCATCGTGGTGGAACTGGTGCTGGCGGCGCTGCCGCTTGCCTTCGCCTTCGGCTTTGTGCCTTGAATCAAAGGCGAATTCGGAACCGGCGGTCGAACCGCACCGCCGGATGCGACAATAGTGCCTGAAAACCATGCGGGACGACGCATTGCGGTCTTAAAATGCCTGTGCTAGACGGCAATCGACTTTCGGCCGGGGATAGCGGAAGCCGCGTCTCCGTGCTTGGAAAAATGCAGTAAGGTCAAAGATTTAGCCAGAGTTTTCGCTCGAGCCAATAATCTGCGGCCTGTCAGACAAGAGAAAAGACGGTCCGTGGCCCAATCGTCATCACCAATCTCAGGTGTCGCAGAGCGCTATGCGGGTTCGCTGTTCGAGCTCGCGCTCCAGGCGAATTCGGTCGCAAAGGTCGAGGCCGACCTCAACAGTTTCGCGGCGATGCTCGAAGGCAGCGCGGATCTTACCCGTCTGATCAATAGCCCGGTCTTCTCCAGCGAGGACCAGGCCAAGGCCATTGCGGCGATCGCCGACAAGGCAGGGATCGCCGGCCTCACCGGCAATTTCCTGCGCGTCGTCGCCCAGAACCGCCGGCTGTTCGCCATTCCTGGCATGATCAAGGCATTCCGCCAGATCGCCGCCGAGCATCGTGGCGAGACCGGCGCTGAAGTTACCTCGGCGCATGCGCTGACCGACGCCCAGCAAACCGAGCTGAAGGCGGCGCTGAAAAGCGTTGCCGGCAAGGATGTCGCGATCACCGTGACCGTCGATCCGTCGCTGCTCGGCGGGCTGGTGGTCAAGATAGGCTCGCGCCAGATCGATACGTCGCTCAAAACCAAACTCAATTCGCTCAAGCTTGCACTGAAAGAGGTCGGCTGATGGACATCCGCGCCGCGGAAATTTCCGCAATTCTGAAAGACCAGATCAAGAATTTCGGCAAGGAGGCCGAGGTCTCCGAAGTCGGCCAGGTTCTGTCCGTCGGTGACGGCATCGCCCGCGTCTATGGCCTCGACAACGTCCAGGCCGGCGAGATGGTTGAGTTCCCCGGCGGCATCCGCGGCATGGCGCTCAACCTCGAAGCCGACAATGTCGGCGTCGTCATCTTCGGCGCCGACCGCGACATCAAGGAAGGCGACATCGTCAAGCGCACCGGCGCCATCGTCGACACGCCTGTCGGCATGGGCCTGCTCGGCCGCGTCGTCGACGCGCTCGGCAACCCGATCGACGGCAAGGGCCCGATCCAGGCGACCGAGCGCAAGCGCGTCGACGTCAAGGCGCCCGGCATCATTCCGCGCAAATCGGTGAACGAGCCGATGTCGACCGGCCTCAAGGCCATCGACGCGCTGATCCCGGTCGGCCGCGGACAGCGCGAGCTGGTCATCGGTGACCGCCAGACCGGCAAGACCGCGATCATCCTCGACACGATGCTCAACCAGAAATCGGTGCACGAGCACGGGCCGGAGAAGGAAAAGCTCTACTGCGTCTACGTCGCCGTCGGCCAGAAGCGCTCGACCGTCGCGCAGTTCGCGAAAGTTCTCGAAGAGCGTGGCGCGCTCGACTATTCGATCATCATCGCCGCCACCGCTTCCGATCCGGCGCCGATGCAGTTCCTGGCGCCGTTCACCGCCTGCACCATGGGCGAATATTTCCGCGACAACGGCATGCATGCGCTGATCAGCTACGACGATCTGTCGAAGCAGGCGGTCGCCTATCGCCAGATGTCGCTGCTGCTGCGCCGCCCGCCCGGCCGCGAAGCCTATCCGGGCGACGTCTTCTACCTGCATTCGCGCCTTCTGGAGCGTGCCGCCAAGCTCAATGACGACAATGGCGGCGGTTCGCTGACGGCGCTGCCGATCATCGAGACCCAGGCCAACGACGTGTCGGCCTACATCCCGACCAACGTCATCTCGATCACCGACGGCCAGATCTTCCTGGAAACCAATCTGTTCTTCCAGGGCGTCCGCCCGGCGGTCAACGTCGGCCTGTCGGTGTCGCGCGTCGGCTCCTCGGCGCAGATCAAGGCGATGAAACAGGTCGCCGGCTCGATCAAGGGCGAGCTCGCGCAGTATCGCGAAATGGCGGCCTTCGCCCAGTTCGGCTCTGACCTCGACGCCGCCACGCAGCGCCTGCTCAACCGCGGTGCGCGCCTGACCGAACTCCTGAAGCAGCCGCAATTTTCGCCGCTCAGGGTCGAAGAACAGGTCGCGGTGATCTTCGCCGGCGTCAACGGCTATCTCGACAAGCTGGCAATCGACCAGGTCAGTAAATTCGAGCATGGCTTGCTCAGCCACATGCGCTCGGCCGGCAAGGAGGTGCTCGACGGCATCCGCAAGGAGAAGGCGCTGTCGGACGATCTGCGCGCCAAGCTGAAGGCGGAGATCGACACCTTCGCCAAGACCTTTGCTTGAACGAGGCCGGACGGACGGGATCAGGTTTGAAGCATGCCTTCACTAAAAGACCTTCGTAACCGTATCGCCTCGGTCAAGGCGACGCAGAAGATCACCAAGGCGATGCAGATGGTCGCCGCGGCGAAGCTGCGCCGCGCGCAGGAGGCGGCGGAAGCCGCGCGCCCCTATTCGGAGCGCATGGGCGCGGTGCTGGCCAACATCACCCAGGCGATCGGCGGCGGCGGCGAGGCCCCGGCGCTGATGACCGGCACCGGCAAGGACGACGTGCATCTGCTCGTCGTCTGCACCGCCGAGCGTGGTCTGTGCGGCGGCTTCAATTCGCAGATCGCGCGCCTTGCCCGCGACCACATCCGCAAGCTTCTGGCCGGCGGCAAGCAGGTCAAGATCATCTGCGTCGGCAAGAAGGGATTCGACATCCTGCGTCGCGACTACGCGGCGCTGATCCTCGAGCGTGTCGATTTGCGTGAAGTGAAGACGCTCGGCTTCGTCAATGCCGATGCCATTGCCAAGAAAGTTATCCAACTTTTCAACGAGGGTGGCTTCGACATCTGCACGCTGTTCTATTCGCAGTTCAAGTCGGTGATCAGCCAGGTCCCGACGACCCAGCAGATCATCCCGGCAGGCGTGACTTCCGCTGCCGCCGAGGCGACGGACGGCGGCAATGCCGTCTATGAATACGAGCCGGAGCCGGGCGAAATCCTCTCCGACCTCATCCCGCGCAACATCTCCGTGCAAATCTTTCGTGCGCTGCTCGAAAACGCGGCCGGCGAGATGGGCGCCAAGATGAGCGCCATGGACAATGCGACGCGCAACGCCGGCGACATGATCAACAAATTGTCGATCACCTACAACCGCCAGCGGCAGGCGCAGATCACCAAGGAATTGATCGAAATCATTTCGGGCGCCGAGGCGCTCTAGGCGCGCTCCCACGAAGGTCTCCGACCTTCGAGCGGATCGCGTGAGAAACAAGAGACGAAAAGGGTAAAGACGATGGCGAAAGCAGCGACCCCCCAGAAGGCGGCCCCGAAGACCGCCGCGAAGGCGGCAGCACCAGCAAAGGCTCCGGCAGCGGCAGCGAAAGCCGCTCCGGCCAAGAAGGCGGCCGCGCCCGCCAAGGCAGCCGCGGCGAAGGCGCCGACCGTTGCCATCAAGAAGACTGGCTTGGCCGGCAAGGTCCGCCAGGTCATCGGCGCCGTTGTCGACGTGCAGTTCGGCGAACATCTGCCGGCGATCCTGAACGCACTGGAAACGTCCAATGTCGGCAATCGCCTCGTGCTCGAGGTGGCTCAGCACCTTGGCGAGAACACCGTGCGCTGCATCGCCATGGACTCGACCGAAGGTCTGGTTCGCGGCCAGGACGTCTATGACACCGGCGCACCGATCACCGTCCCGGTCGGCCCGGGCATGCTCGGCCGTATCATCAACGTCATCGGCGAGCCGGTCGACGAGGCAGGCCCGGTCGACGGCATCGAGATGCGCTCTATCCACCAGCCGGCTCCGACCTATGTCGAGCAGGCGACGGAAGCGCAGATCCTGGTCACCGGCATCAAGGTTCTCGACCTGCTGGCACCTTATGCCCGCGGCGGCAAGATCGGCCTGTTCGGCGGCGCCGGCGTCGGCAAGACCGTGCTGATCCAGGAACTGATCAACAACGTCGCCAAGGCGCATGGCGGCTTCTCTGTGTTCGCCGGCGTCGGCGAGCGCACCCGCGAAGGCAACGACCTCTATCATGAGTTCATCGAGTCCGGCGTTAACAAGAAGGGCGGCGGCGAAGGATCCAAGGCAGCGCTCGTCTATGGCCAGATGAACGAGCCGCCGGGTGCGCGCGCCCGCGTCGGCCTGACCGGGCTGACGGTCGCCGAATATTTCCGCGACCAGGGCCAGGACGTGCTGTTCTTCGTCGACAACATCTTCCGCTTCACGCAGGCGGGTTCCGAAGTGTCGGCGCTGCTCGGCCGTATTCCTTCGGCGGTGGGCTACCAGCCGACGCTGGCCACCGACATGGGCGCGCTGCAGGAGCGCATCACGACGACGACCAAGGGCTCGATCACCTCGGTGCAGGCGATCTACGTGCCGGCCGACGATCTGACCGACCCGGCGCCGGCGACCTCGTTCGCCCACCTCGATGCGACGACCGTGCTCAACCGCGCGATCTCGGAAAAGGGCATCTATCCGGCCGTCGATCCGCTCGACTCGACCTCGCGCATGCTCGACCCGATGGTCGTCGGCGAAGAGCACTACCAGGTGGCGCGCCAGGTACAGTCGATCCTTCAGCGCTACAAGTCGCTGCAGGACATCATCGCCATTCTGGGCATGGACGAGCTGTCGGAAGAGGACAAGCAGACGGTGGCCCGCGCCCGCAAGATCGAGCGCTTCCTGTCGCAGCCCTTCTTCGTCGCCGAAGTGTTCACCGGCGCGCCGGGCAAGCTGGTCGATCTCGCCGACACCATCAAGGGCTTCAAGGGCCTCTGCAACGGCGACTATGACCACCTGCCGGAAGCCGCCTTCTACATGGTCGGCGGCATCGAAGAAGCGGTCGAGAAGGCTCAGCGCCTGGCGGCCGAAGCGGCATAATCAAGCGAATAGGGAGTAGGGAGTAGTGAGTAGAGAATAGTAAGTACGGGTTTGGGCGTTTTGCCCTTCACTACTTACTATTCACTATTGACCACTCACTAAATAGATCATGCCTGAATCTTTCAAATTCGAACTGGTCTCGCCGGAGCGCCTGCTGGTTTCCGAGCAGGTAGAAGCCGTCGTCATTCCGGGCGCCGAAGGCGAAATGACCGTCATGGCCCATCACGCGCCGGTCATGACCACGATCAAGCCCGGCGTCGTCACGGTGAAGACCGCGGAAGGCAAGGCAGAGCGCTACGTGGTGTTCGGCGGCTTTGCCGACATTGTTCCGGCGGGCTGCACGCTGCTGGCAGAATCGGCGGTAGCCGTCGGCGACATCGACCGCGCCGACCTGGCCCGCCGTATCCAGGAAGCCAGGGAAGACGTCGCCGACGCCAAGGACGACCAGACGCGCAGCAAGGCCGAGCAGTTCCTTAGCCAACTCACCACACTCGAAGGCGCGGTCCTGCCGGCCTAGAGGGCAGGGTATCCCTACCCATTCCAGGCGGAGAGCAGCTCTTGGGATACATGCCATTGGTCGCGCAGAATGAGTGTTCTGCAGCGATCCTTCGCGCCCCCTCTGTCCTGCCGGACATCTCCCCCACTTGGGGGGAGATTGGTAGCTTCGCCGCTGGCGCTCGCTCAGCGACGTTGGCGATTGGCGAAAGCCGTAGTGACGGCTAATCTCCCCACCTGTGGGGGAGATGTCCGGCAGGACAGAGGGCGCGCCCCGCCAACGTCAAAGTTTCTGCATCGCCTTAGCCCTGATCCGGATTAGTGTCAGGTCCGCCCAACAGTCATTCGCTCGCAATGCCCAGCGCTGTGAAAGCAGCAGCCACACCTCCCTGCCGCAGGCGTTCGAGATGCGCGGCCGCGAGGTCGATCAGCGTCAGGCGCTCAGCACCGCCCTTGGCGAAGCCGGCCAGGTCGAACACCGCCGCCACCGCTTCGTCAGCCGACAGATGCCGAGTGTCGAGTGCGGCCAGGGCCAAGTCGAGCGGGTCGGTGAAGTGGCTTTCCGGCAAGGATTTGCCGCGCGTCTCGCAAGCGGCGATCCAGGCGGCTACCACCAGCATCAGATAGGCGGGCGGGGCACCGGCACTCATCCGCTCCATGGCCGAGGCAACGATGCGCTGGGGCAGTTTCTGGCTGCCATCATTGGCGATCTGCGCCGTCCGATGGGCGAGCGCGGTGTTCGAATAGCGCTTGGCGAGTTGGGCCGTGTAGTCGGCCGTGTCGAGCCCGGCGTCCTTCGGCAGCGTCGTGATCGCCTCGGCCCACAATCCGTCGACGAATTGCCGGATCGCCGGATCGGCGAAGGCGCGGTCGACCGTCTCATGGCCACTGAGCAGGCCAAGATAGGCGATCGCCGAATGCGAGCCGTTGAGCAGGCGCAGCTTCATGTCCTCGAACGGCCCGACATCACCGACCATGGTGACGCCGAACCTTTCCCAGGCCGGCCTGCCCGCCGGGAAATCGTCTTCGACCACCCATTGGCAGAACGGTTCGGTCATGACAGGCCAGGCGTCCTCGACGCCGAGCTGGCCTGATATCCGTGCCCGGTCGGCATCGGTGGTCGCCGGCACGATGCGATCCACCATGCTCGACGGAAACGCCACCTCGTCGGCGATATGGCGGGCGAGATCGGTGCCGCGCAAAGCGGCGAATTCGACCAACAGCCGGTGCAGCGTGGCGCCGTTGGCGGGGAGATTGTCGCAGCACAGCAGGGTGAATGGCTGGATACCGGCGGCACGGCGGCGCGCAAGCGATTCGGCCAGAAAACCATGCGCCGTTCGCGGCATTTGCGGGTTGGCCAAATCGTGGACGATGTCGGGATGGGCTGTGTCCAGTCCGCCACCCGCCACCCTGAGATAGGCTTTTTCGGTGATCGTCAGCGTGACGATGGAGGTGCGCGGGTCAGACAGCGCGGCCAGCACCGCGCCCGGATCTTCCGGGGCCACCAGCATCGACAGGATCGAGCCGACGACGCGCAGGCTTTCGCTGTCGCTGCTCCTGACCGCCAGCGTGTAGAGCCCGTCCTGCGGAGCCAGCGCGTCGCGTGTGTCGGCGCTGCGCAGCGAGACGCCGACAATGCCCCAATCCGTCTCTCCCGCCGCCAGGCAGTCGTCGACATAGGCTGCCTGATGGGCGCGGTGGAATGCGCCGACGCCGAGATGGACGATGCCGGGTACGACGCGGTTGCGGTCGTATCCGGGGACTGCGACCGAGGCCGGCAATGCCTGCCGCGTGCTGTTGGAAAGGCGTCTGTCTGTCATCGTGCGATGGGTCTGATCGAGCTCGTGCCGGGCGTGGCCGGCATGCGGCGTAACATCCGTTTCGTTCCCGCACAATGGGCTGACGTTGCGTTAAAGTCATCATACAACAATCTATTTTTTGTATGTTGACATTATTTCCTTCCGATCCTACCGATGGCCAGGTTGGGAGGAACGACGTGGCCGCATTGACCGATCCGGATTTGCTGTTTCCCTCGGAGGCGCATCCGCGTTCGCTTGCCCGTGATCTCTACGCAGCTGTCAAGGATCTGCCGATCGTCAGCCCGCACGGTCACACCGATCCGCGCTGGTATGCGCTCAACGAGGCATTTCCCGATCCGGCGCAATTGCTTGTTGTGCCGGACCATTACATCTTCCGTATGCTGTTCAGCCAGGGCGTCCGGCTCGAGGACCTTGGTGTGCCAACGCTCGACGACTCACCGGTGGAGACCGACGGCAGGACGATCTGGCGGCGCTTCGCCGAGCACTATTATCTGTTCCGCGGCACACCGACGCGGCTGTGGTTCGATCATGTGCTTGCCCATCTGTTCGGCATCGAAGAGCCGCTGACGACCGCAACCGCCGACCGCCATTACGACACGATCTCGACCTTGCTGCAGTGGGAGAATTTTCGCCCGCGAGCGCTGTTCGAGCGCTTCAACATTGAGGTCATTGCGACGACCGAAGGCGCGCTCGACGATCTCAGATGGCACCAGATGATCCGCGACAGCGGCTGGGAGGGCCGCGTCGTCACCGCCTATCGGCCGGACGCCATCGTCGATCCCGATTTCGAAGGCTTTTCGGCCAATCTCGATCGGCTCGGCGACATCACCGGCTGCGACACCGGCACCTGGGCCGGCTATCTCGATGCGCATCGCCAAAGAAGGGCCTTCTTCAAAAGTTTCGGCGCGACCGCGTCGGATCACGGCCATCCGACAGCTGAGACCGCCAATCTGTCGGATGCCGCCGCGCAGGAACTGTTCAACCGCATCCGCCGAGGCTCGGACGACGAGCGTGAGCGAAAACTGTTTCGCGCCCAGATGCTGACCGAAATGGCTAAGATGAGCCGCGACGACGGGCTGGTCCTGCAGATACATCCCGGCTCCTGGCGCAATCATTCGCCTTCCGTCTTCCAGAAATTCGGCAGAGACAAGGGTTTCGATATCCCGACCAGAACCGACTATGTGACGGCGCTGAAGCCGCTGCTCGATTGCGTCGGTCTGGAGCGCGACCTTACCATCATCCTCTTCACGCTCGACGAGACCAGCTATGCGCGCGAACTGGCGCCGCTCGCCGGCGTCTACCCGGCACTGAAGATCGGGCCGGCCTGGTGGTTCCACGACAGCCCGGAGGGCATGCGCCGGTTCCGCGAGATGACCACCGAAACAGCAGGCTTCTACAACACCGTCGGCTTCAATGACGACACCCGCGCCTTTCCATCCATCCCGGCTCGCCACGATGTGGCGCGTCGGGTCGATTGCGCCTTTCTTGCGCGTCTCGTCGCCGAGCACCGGCTCCGCGAGGACGAGGCGCACGAACTGGCGCAGGAACTTGCCTATACGCTCGCAAAAAAGGCGTACCGGATCTAACGGCGCTTACCGCCATCGTTCAACGGGAGGAAACCAATGCTGCATTTTTCTAGACTGGCGGGAGCTACGCTACTTGCCGCCGCACTGATGGCCGGAGCGGCAAGCGCCCAGACGGTTCTGCGCTCGTCCGACACGCACCCGGACGGCTATCCGACGGTCGAGGCGGTCAAATATTTTGGCGAGCTTGTGAAGGAGCGCACGGCCGGCCGCTATTCGGTCGATGTCTATCATTCCGCGCAGCTCGGCGAGGAAAAGGACACGATCGAGCAGGTGCGCTCCGGCGTGATCGACCTCAACCGCGTCTCGATGGCGCCGTTCAACGGGCTCATCCCCGAAACCACCGTGCCCTCGCTGCCCTACATCTTCCGCTCGGAAGACCATATGCACGAGGTCATGGACGGAGCGGTCGGCGATCAGATCGCGGCGGCGTTCGAACAGGTCGGGCTGGTGCTGCTCGCCTTTTATGACGGCGGCGCGCGCTCCTTCTACAATTCGAAGAAGCCGATCAACTCTGTAGCCGACATGGCCGGCATGAAATTCCGCGTCATCCAGTCCGACATCTTCGTCGACATGGTGGCGGCACTCGGCGCCAACGCGACGCCGATGCCGTATGGCGAGGTGTATTCGGCGATCGAGACCGGGGTCATCGACGGTGCGGAGAACAATTTTCCGAGCTACGACACCGCCAAGCATGCGGAAGTCGCCAAGTTCTATTCGCTCGACGAGCACACGATGGTGCCGGAAGCCTTCGTCATGGCGAAGTCGAGCTGGGACAAGCTGACGCCGGAAGACCAGGCGATCTTCAGGGCGGCCGCCAAGGAAAGCGTCGCCAAGCAACGTGAGCTGTGGGCCGCCAAGGTCAAGGAATCGCGTGCCAAGGTCGAAGCGGCCGGTTCGCAGATCACGACGCCGGACAAGCAGCCCTTCATCGACGCGATGGGCCCGATCTACGAAAAGCACGTCAAGGACGACAAGCTGAAGGCGATGGTCGAGGCCATCAAGGCCGTGCAGTGATCAAGCGGCGGCGCGGGCATTCCGCGCCGCCATCCTCTTGCGGAGAGAACCGGTGACCTCCAGCTCAGAACAGAGACCGCCCCTGTCCGGCATCGCGCGGGTGATGTCGCGCATCAGCACGGCGGCGCTGTGGATCGCCGGCATCGGGCTGGTGCTGATGACCGCCTTCGTCGCCTGGCAGGTGTTCGGCCGTTATGTTCTGAACCGCTCGCCGAGCTGGACCGAGCAGGGTTCGGTGATGCTGATGAGCTGGTTCATTTTCCTCGGCGCCGCCGTCGGGGTGCGCGAGAACTATCACCTCGGCTTCGACGTCCTGCTCTACGTTCTGCCGAAAGGCGGCAAGCGTTGGCTGAGGATGATCTCGGACCTCGTCGCGCTCGCCTTCGGCATCGGCATGATCTGGTATGGCAGCCAGCTGGTCGCATTGACCTGGGGCGCCACCTTGCCGTCGCTAGGCATATCGGGGGGCTGGGACTACGTCCCACTTGTCGCGGGAGGCGCGCTAATCGTGCTCTTCACGCTGGAGCGCATCGTGCTTCGCCTTTCCGGTGCGCCGATCGACGATGCGCTCGATGAACTGCCGCCGGCCGAAGTCGCAGCCGAACTCGACACAGCGAACGTGAAGGTCTGACGCCATGGAACTCTGGATACTCTTCGGCGTCTTCACCGTTCTGATGCTTATCGGCACGCCGATCGCCTTCTGCCTCGGCGTCGCAAGCTTTGCCACCGTCCTCTACATGGGCCTGCCGCCGCTCATCGTGTTCCAGCGCCTGAATTCCGGCATGAGCGTCTTTTCGCTGCTGGCCGTTCCGTTTTTCATCTACGCCGGCGACTTGATGGTGCGCGGCGGCATCGCCAGCAAGATTGTTGCCTTCGCCGGCTCTCTCGTCGGCCACATGCGTGGCGGCCTCGGGCAGGTCAACATCGCGACCGCTACGCTGTTCGGCGGCATTTCAGGCTCCGCGGTGGCGGAGGCAGCGGCGGTCGGCGGCTTGATGATCCCGCAGATGAAGGCGCGTGGATATGGAGCGGATTACGCCGTCAACGTCACCTCGATGGCGGCGCTGATCGCGTTGCTCTTGCCGCCGTCGCACAATATGATCATCTACTCGATCTCGGCAGGCGGAAAGATCTCCATCGCCGACCTGTTCACGGCCGGCATCATCCCGGGCCTGCTATTGGCCTTGGCACTGATGATCACCGCCTATTTCGTGGCGCGCTCCCGCGTCTATCCGACCGAGCCGTTTCCGGGCTTCGCCGCAGTCGCGCATCTCTTCGCTGTCGCGGTGCCCGGCCTGCTGCTGATCGCGATTATCTTCGGCGGCGTGCGATCGGGCGTTTTCACGGCCACCGAGAGTTCCTGCATCGCCGTCATCTATGCGTTGCTCGTTACTGTCCTGGTTTACCGGCAGATGACTTGGGAAGGTTTCGTTCATGCCACCCATGGTGCCGTGCGCACCACGGCCATGGTGCTGCTCATCATCGGCATGGCGGCGGCGTTCTCGTGGTTGATGGCCTTCCTGAAAGTGCCGGCAGCGCTCATAGCCTCCATGAACGCGATCTCGGAAGATCCGCTGGTCGTGCTTCTCCTGCTCAACATCTTGATGCTGTTCCTTGGCACGTTCATGGACATGGGGCCGACGATCATCATCTGCACGCCGATCTTCCTGCCCGTGGCGCAGGCCTACGGCGTCGATCCGGTGCATTTCGGCGTCATCATGATCCTCAACTTCGGCATCGGGCTAAACACGCCGCCAGTGGGCGCAGTGCAGTTCGTGGCGTGCGCAGTGGGCAAGATATCCGTCTGGGAAGCGATGCGCTCGATCTGGCCATTCTATGGGGCAGGCCTCGTGGTGCTGGGGCTCGTCACCTACATTCCGGCCATCTCGCTATGGTTGCCGAGTGTCTTCAAATAGGGGTTGGCAATGGCATCGGATATGGCGACCAGCCTCAAGGTCGAACGCAAGCCCAAGCTGTCGGAGACCGTGGTCGCGGCGATCCGCAAGCAGTTGCAGGCTGGCGGGATCCAGCCGGGTCAAAAGCTGCCGACCGAGGGTCAGCTGACCGAAACCTTCGGGGTCAGCCGCACCGTCATCCGCGAAGCGCTGGCCAAGCTTGCCGCCGACGGTCTGGTCGAACCGCGCCAGGGCGCCGGGGTCTTCGTCACCGAGCATATCTCGACGATGTTCGGCACGCTGGCCGCGGACATGGGCAGCAAGGATTCGATCGCGCTCAACGTGCTCGAGGTGCGCCTGGCGATCGAGATCGAATCCGCCGGGCTGGCCGCTATCCGTCGCAACGCCGCGCAGGAAGCAGCGATCCAGGAAGCGTTTTTCGAGTTCGAGCGGCTGCTGTTGAACAGCGAGCCGACAGGTCCGGCCGACCTTGCCTTCCACCGCGCGATCGCCAGCGCCACCAACAATCCGTTCTATGTCGAGATGCTCGACGTGCTTGGCCGGCGCGCCATTCCTTGCGACGTGACATCGCCGTGGTCCACCGAGCTCGCCCAATCCGACGTCTACCAGCGTGGGCTGCAAGGCGAGCATCTGGTGATCCTGAACGCCATTATGACAGGCGATGCCGAGGCCGCGCGCGAAGCCATGCGCGCCCATCTCACCGCCAGCCAGCAGCGCTATCGCGAGCGCCTGCATGCACGTCAGATTTTTTATGCCGATTCGGTCAAGGCCGCGGCACCGAATGATCAATGAGGCAGCCCAATGGGACAGCAATGAATCACACTGAAAACCACACGGACTTCACCTCGCGCTTCGCCATCGACCCTGTTACCGCCGCGGCGATGGGGACGGACGAGCTCCGTCACAATTTCCTGATCGAAGGCCTGTTCCAGCTCGGCCGCATCGGCCTGACCTATACCCATTACGACCGCATGATCGTCGGCGGCGCCATGCCCGCGGGCACGCCGCTGCCACTGGAGGCGATCAAGCCGACCGGGACAAAGAACTTTCTCGATCGCCGCGAAATGATCGCCGTCAATATCGGTGGCGCCGGCATCGTGAAAGCCGGCGGCCAGTCCTACGAGCTGCAGCCGCGCGACATGCTGTATCTCGGCATGGGCACCAATGAGGTGTCGTTCGCCTCAGTCGATCCAGCCGAGCCGGCCAAGTTCTATCTGCTCAGCGCACCGGCGCATCAGAGCCATCCCAGCCAGCTGATCCGCATCGGCGATGCCAACCGGCTCGACCTCGGCAGCCAGGCGACCTGCAACGAGCGCTCGATCTTTCAGTTCGTCCATGCCGGAGGCGTGAAAACCTGTCAGCTCGTCGTCGGCATGACCCAGCTTGCGTCAGGCTCGGTCTGGAACACCATGCCGTGCCATGTGCATGACCGGCGCATGGAGGCTTACCTTTACTTCGACCTGCCGGAGGCGGCGCGCGTGTTCCATTTCATGGGCGAACCGGACGAGACTCGCCACCTCGTCATGCGCAATGAAGAAGCGGTGCTGTCGCCGGGATGGTCGATCCATTCGGGCGCCGGCACGTCCAACTATGCCTTCATCTGGGCGATGGCCGGCGACAATGTCGACTACACCGATGTCGATCCGGTAGCGATGGAAGAGCTGCGGTGAGCGACCTCTCTGCTTTCAGCCTGGCCGGCAAACGCGTCCTCGTCACCGGCGCCAACACCGGCATCGGCCAAGGCATCGCCCTGTCGATCGCGCGCGCCGGCGGTGCTGTGGTCGGCGTCGGCCGTTCGGCGATGGACGAGACGGCGGAAAAGGTCGCGACGGCGGGCGGACGCTTCGAGGCGGTGCGTTGTGATCTTGCCGACCATGCCGCTGCCCAGGCGATACTCGATCGCATCTGGGACGAAACCGGACCGCTCGACGGTCTGGTCAACAATGCCGGCATCATCCGGCGCGCCGACGCCGTCGATCTGGCGGAAGCCGATTGGGACGATGTCATAGACGTCAATCTGAAGACGGTCTTTTTTCTCAGCCAGTGCTTTGCCCGGCGCGTGCTTGCCGATCCCGGACGGCGCGGCAAGATCGTCAACATCGCCTCGGTGCTGAGCTTCCAGGGCGGCATCCGCGTCGCCTCCTACACCGCCTCGAAACACGGCGTGCTCGGCATCACCCGGTTGCTCGCCTGCGAATGGGCGTCGAAAGGCATCAACGTCAATGGTATTGCGCCCGGCTATATCGAAACCAACAACACCGAGGCGCTGCGTGCCGATCCAGACCGCAGCGCCGCCATTCTGGCGCGCATTCCGGCCGGGCGTTGGGGCGGGCCGGAAGACATCGGCGACGCGGCCGTCTTCCTGCTGGCGCCGGCGTCAAACTACATGCACGGCGCGGTGGTGCCTGTGGATGGCGGCTGGCTGGCGCGATGAGGCCATGATGAGGATTTGGCGATGACTGGAACGAAGATCTTTTCGCACGCCGGCGAGGGCGCATGGACGCCGACCCCGGATGGCAATCGCAGGCGTGTGCTCCTGTACACGGGCGAATTGATGATGGTCGAGTTCGGTTTCGACAAGGGCGGTGTCGGTGCGCTGCATTCGCACCCGCATGTCCAGGCGAGCTACATCGCCGAAGGACGCTTCGAGGTTACCATCGACGGCAGGACCGAAATCCTGGAAACGGGAAGCAGCTTCATTGTCCCTTCCAACCTGATCCACGGCGTCAAGGCGCTCGAGGCCGGCCGCCTCGTCGACAGTTTTACACCGCACCGCGCCGATTTTATCGACTGAGGGCGAGCGAACGCAGGTCATTGCGGCGTGTGTCCGGCCCGAAGAGCAGGATCGCCTGTTTTCGCCGCCTCCTTCCAGCACATCCCGCAAACGAAAAGCCCGCGCCTCCGGAGAGACGCGGGCGGGTTGCCTGGGCGCTTGTGCGCCGCGGTACTCAAAACATCACCGCAGAACCTGAACCTGCCGAATTATGGTGAAGATAGGATTAACCGGCGCCCAGGCCGACACGTTATTCACAGCCAAAGCGAATAGAGGCTGGAATCACGATCCCATATCCGCCAATGAGGGAGATATTCTTTCAGACGGCGCCGACGGAGACGGGATTTGAGGGGTGATCGAATATTCGAATCCGAGGTCAAGGCCGTCAGCTGGCGATTCGACAGGGAGATGTCGTCGCAGTCCCTGAGCCCGCTCTCTTTTTGGGCGGCGCCGAACATAGTAATTCCCTGATGCAGGTAGCGGCGGCAAGCGTCCCGGCGGAGGATCCCAAGCGCCGCGTCCTGAAGGACGTGTTCGGCTTCGACGATTTTCGTCCCGGCCAGGACGCTGTGACGGAGGCGCTGCTGGCCGGGCGTCATGTGCTGGCTATCATGCCGACCGGCGCTGGCAAATCGCTCTGCTATCAGGTCCCGGCGCTGGTCTTGGGCGGGCTCACCATTGTCGTTTCGCCGCTGGTGGCGCTGATGCAGGACCAGGTCGCCGCATTGCGTCTTGCCGGCGTGGCCGCCGATACGATCAATTCCTCGCTCGACCGCGATGCCAATGTCGCCGCATGGCGCCGCGTTGCGGCAGGCCAGACGCGCCTGCTCTATCTTGCGCCGGAGCGGCTCATGACCGCGCGGATGCTCGAGGCGCTGGCCAGGCTCGATATCCGGCTGATCGCTGTCGACGAGGCGCATTGCATCTCCCAATGGGGCCCGGCGTTCCGGCGCGAATATGAAGAGTTGTCGCGGCTGCGCGACATTTTCCCTGATGTGCCGATCATCGCGCTGACGGCGACAGCGGACGAGGCGACGCGCACCGACATCGCCGCGCAGCTGTTCGCCGGGCGCGTCGAAACCCTGGTGCTGGGTTTCGACCGGCCGAACATCAAGCTTGGCATCGAGGCCAAGCAGGACAGCAAGCGCCAATTGCTGGGCTTCGTGCAGCGTCATGCCGGCCGCAGCGGGATCGTCTATTGCCTGTCGCGCAAGAAGACGGAAGAGATGGCGGCGTTCCTCGAGAAGAACGGCGTGCGCGCCCTGGCCTATCATGCCGGCATGAGCAAGGACGCGCGTGAAGCGAATCAAAACGCATTCATGACCTTGTCCGGCGTCGTGATGGTGGCGACGATTGCCTTCGGCATGGGGATCGACAAGCCTGACGTCGCCTATGTCTTCCACACCGACCTGCCGGGCAGCCTCGAAGCCTATTATCAGGAAATCGGCCGCGCGGGCCGCGACGGGCGGGCTGCCGAGGCACATATGCTCTTCGGTCTCGGCGATATCCGCATGCGGCGGCTTTTCATCGACGACGAGGACGCGCCGGCGGAGCATAAACGGCGCGCGCATGGCCGGCTCGATACGCTGATCGGCTATTGCGAAACGGCCCAGTGCCGTCGCCAGATCCTGCTTGGCTACTTCGGCGAATCAGCAATGCCTTGCGGCAATTGCGACAACTGCCTTGACCAGACGCCGCATGCGGATGGCGAGGCGGAGGCACGGATCGTCTTCGCTGCCATCGCACAAACCGGCGAGCGCTTCGGTGCTGCCCAAATCGTCGATGTTCTGCTCGGCCATGAAACCGAGAAGGTCCTGGCCAGGAACCACCACAGACTTGCCAGCTTCGGGACCGGTGTGGCGCACAAGAAGAATGTCTGGCTGTCCCTGGTCCGCCAGCTCGTCGCGGGAGGGTTTCTGACATTGGACTCAGGCGGCCATGGCGGCCTCGCCATCGCCGAAAAGGGCCGTGAGCTGGCCTGCGGCGAGGTCCCGTTCCGGTATCGCGTAGAGGCGCCGCGGCACGCATCGCGTGGCAAGACACGTCCCACCCCGGACGTTGCCGCGGGCACGCAAGACCTGGATGCCGCGCTTTTGGCCACGCTCAAGTCGGTACGACTGCGACTCGCCCGGGAGCGCCAGGTGCCGGCCTTCGTGATTTTCTCCGATCGTACATTGATCGATATGGCCGAACGCTGCCCGCGCGACCTCGACGCCTTTGCCGCGGTCAACGGCGTCGGCGCCGCCAAGCTCAGGGAATTCGGCGAGATATTCCTTGGCGCAATCGCTGCGCACCAATCCGGTGTGTCGGTCTGAGGTTGTCCATTACGCTGACGATGGACCGTGCGGGATGAAGTGTCCTTTTATGGCCCACGAATCCACCTGTCGGGCATCAGTTCTTACCGAGCTCGCCTGTCCAACGATCTCGCCCTGCCCAGTACGGGCAGTTCGGGCAAGTGCCGCCTTCCGGATAGTCGATTCCCTCCTCGTGCGGACAGCCGAGAATTCCGTCCACCATCGCTACGGAATGCACCCCATGCCCGCGCAACAACGCGGCGATCTCGGCGAAGATCGTATCGCTCCTCCGAACGTCGCCGGTTTCGACAAACCAGCGACGCAGGATCGTCGCCTCGGATTGAGGGGCGGGGACGATACCCACCGCCACCTTCGTGGCGCGGAGGTTATCGGGGCCATAGAAGGCGATGGTGCCGACGGGGTAACTGCGCACGCCCAGCTTGGCCTTCTTGGCGATCCATTTTCTTGCCCGCTGGTCCGGTTTCATGCTTGCTGCTCTCCCGTGAATCGGCAGAATATCGCTATCCGCATATGAGATAAATCAGCGACGCAAGGGTGGATCAAGGCCGGTGACCAAGAGGAAACAATGGGTCATCGCGGCGCATGCCGGAAGGCTGGCCGTGGCCGACGAGCGGGAAAAACAAGCAATCGTCGCGGCCTGCGAGACGTTGATCCGTGACGTCCTGAAACCTCGGGTCCTGCCCCAGATCCGACCGACCGAATGGAATTACATGGTCGATATCCTCGGCTTCTGGGCAGCTGGTCGATACCGCTTCATCCAGCGCTACCGGTCGGGCATGGAACACAATCGCGGCGAGGAGTTCAACGCGGCTTTCGCCAGAATCGATCGCGTGGGGCCAGATCAATTCGATATCTACTGGATGCGGCTCACGGGTAAATGGTGGCGGCTTTACGCCGGCGAGACGCTCGTCGAGGCGCTTCGCATTCTCGAAACGGACGGTATTCTGCATCCAGTCTGAATCGCTATCGCCGGCCTGCTTGCGGTGTCGGTGTCGGCCATTACAGAGCCAAGCGAAAGCGGTCATGAGCGAATACCAGTATTACGAGTTTCAGGCGGTCGACCGTCCGCTCGGCGAAGCGGATCGCCGGGTCTTGCGCGATTTGTCGACACGAGCGCGGATCACCGCCACGAGCTTCACGAATTCCTACGAGTGGGGCGACTTCAAAGGCGACCCGGTCCAGTTGATGGAGCGCTGGTTCGATCTCCATCTCTATCTGGCCAATTGGGGCACGTACCGCCTGATGATCCGTCTGCCGAAGCGGCTGGTCGATCGGCGGCGTCTCGACGGATTTCTCCACTCGGTCGATTGCGTCGATGTCACGACAGCGGGTGAAAATTGGATCGTCGACATCCTGTGCGAGGAACTGGAGCTCGAGGACTATTGGGACGACGAATCGGGCTGGCTCGCAGCGCTGGCGCCGCTGCGCGCCGACGTGCTTGGCGGCGACCTGAGGCTTTTCTATCTGCTGTGGCTGATGGCGGTCGAGGCCGGTTCTATCGAGCCGGACGAGGCGGAGCCGTTGCCGGGGATCGGCCCGATGACTGGCGCGCTCGACGCATTCGCGCGGTTCTTCCGTCTCGATGCCGATCTCGTCGAGGCGGCGGCCGAACGTCCCGCCGGCACGACGGCGGGGGACCCATTGTCATCGGATGTCATCCGTCGTTCCGTTGCCGATTTGCCTGATCATGAAAAAACGACGCTGCTTGCTCGACTGGCCGAGGGCGATCCGCATGTGGGAAACGAGCTTCGGGCGCTCGTTCGGGATCGCCAGGCGTTGCAAGCCTCGGCGGCTCGACCTGCCGTCGCTCCGCGCTCGGCCGGCGAATTGCGCGCCCGTGCCGATGCGATCCGCGAGGCTCGCGAGCGCGAGCAAAGCGAGCGGCGGGAGGCTGAAAGGAAACGGCGGGAGGCGGAAGAGCTAAGCGCTCGCCGCGCCCGGCTCGATGCGATCATGCGGCGCGGCGAAACCGTATGGCGCGAGGTGGAGACCGAAATCGACCGCCGCAACGCTTCCGGCTACGATACGGCCGCCGGTCTTCTGCTCGACCTCAAGGCGATTGCCGAGGAGCGGGGGACGATTGGCGACTTCGCCCGCCGGCTGCAGGCGATCCGCGAACGGCATATCCGAAAGGGGCGCTTCATCGAACGGCTGAAGCCAATAGGATAACATGGCACGCAATAGCAGCAAGTCACAGCCGTTGTCGTAGCCCGGTGCGGGCTTTCCGATGAGGACTGGTCAAAGCTCGCCCTCTGCAATAGGTTACATGTAACCACTAGCAGGGAGAATCGTTCATGGCCTCGGCATCGAAGCCTAAGTCCTCGGGCATGAAGGTGCGGGAACATCGTGAACGTCTGCGCCGGCAAGGTCTGCGTCCGATACAGATCTGGGTGCCGGACGTGCGTGCGCCGGGCTTCCGTTCGGAAGCGCATCGCCAGTCACTAGCGGTCGCGGCAAGCGCCCATGCACGCGAGGATCAGGCGTTCATCGACGCGATATCGGATTGGGGTGATGAATGAAGCGTGGCGATATCTGGACGGTCGCCGGCGGCAAGGATTACGCCGGCAAACCGCGTCCTGTCGTCATCATCCAGGATGACAGTTTCGATGCGACGGATTCGATCACCATCTGCGGCTGCACGACCGACGAGACGGACGCGCCATTGTTCCGTCTGGCCATCGAACCGAACGAGCGGAACGGGCTGCTCGCCGTCTGCCGACTGATGGTGGACAAGATCACCACGGTCCCGAAATCCAAGATCGGCGCAAATATCGGACGGTTAGACGACGCGGACATCCTGCGCCTCAACCAGGCCGTTCTCGTTTTCCTCGGTTTGGCCGTGTCGCCGAGACTGAAGCCGTGACGGTGAGGATAATCGAATTCACGGAGCCGTCGAGCCTCGGCTCCAATGCCATGTCCTGCGAAATCGATCATTTTCGGCCTTCGGCAGCAGGCTCTCACGCCGGCGCCGCAATCAGCACCTGCTTCGTCTCACCGCTGCAATCGCAGCCTGCTGCTGCCGCAAGCGTTCGATTCTCGCGCTCTGGCGGGCAGTGACGGTAGAGGCGACACGCCGGGCGCCCCATAGCCAGTCCGGAATACTGGTTTTCGCGACTTTGCCCCGAGTGATCGCTGTCGCTGACATCTCCTTGGCGACTTCGCCCATGGCCACGTTGAGTTCGACGCAGCTCATCTTGTCGTATTTTGCGGCGTCAAAGGATGCGTGGAAGGGCGATGCGCAACCTCCGACAAGGACGAGGCTGCATATCAAAGGCGTGGCTGTAAAAATGGCTTTCATTCTTTTATCAAGCAGATTTGGCGCCGGACGGGCGAATACCACAGAGATACTCGATCCCAAGCGTTCCCGAGGTACTACTGCATAATTGAAGCATGTGAAGCTCTACAACACTCTGCCCTGGGCGTCATTCCCCTCATTATCGTCGAAGAATTTCGAGAGAACCGCTGCGGTCTGGCGAGGGTGCTCTTCTGGAAAGAAGTGCCCGCCTGGAACGGGTCTTCCTTCAACTCTGTCGGCCCATTTCCTCCAGATAGCCAGCGGTCCGCCTTCCCCGGCATACCAAGTCTCGAGGCCGCCTTCGCTACTCCAAAGTGCCAGCAGCGGACACTCAATGCGACCACCTTTTGCCTGGTCCGCCGCGTCATGTTCACGATCGATCGTCGCAGCGGCCCGATACTCTTCGCAAATCGCATGAACATGAACGGGATCGCGAAGCGCCTCGACATAGGCGTCCCTGACCTCTGCAGAGAATGTTTCTGCCGGCGACCCCCACTGCGCAATCGCATTGTCGACGATGGCATCAGGCGCTGCGCCTATCAGTCGCTCCGGCAGCGGCTCCGGTTGCGCAAGAAGGCTCCAGGGCCAGAAGGCGAGAGCCAGTCTGGCATCCGCCCTATCCCACGCGGCGGCGGTGGGGATGACGTCGAGGACGGCGACTTTGGAGATTTCATCGGGATGGTCGAGTGCCAGACGATAGGCGACCCGCCCGCCACGATCATGTCCGGCAACCATGAACTGCTCAAACCCCAGCTGCTTCATGACTTGAACTATGTCGCCGGCCATGGCGCGCTTGGCGTATGGGCTATGATCGGCAGAGGAGACCGGGCAGCCGCTTTGCCCATAGCCTCGAAGATCGGCGGCAATCACCGTAAAGTTGGGCGCCAAGGCCACGGCGATATCCCTCCACATCAGATGCGTTTCGGGAAAACCATGAAGCAGCAGCAGCGGCGGACCGGTTCCGCCGACCCTTGCGAAAATGGTCGTGTCGTCCAGTTGCAAGCTGGTCGCTGTGAAACCTGCAAACACGGTTCGTCTCCCTCGGCGTGCCCAAAGGCGACAACGCACAAGGTGCCAGAAGGATCACGTCAGCGGCCGTGTCTGGAGTCGAGGCGATCCGCGAATTCTCCTCAATGGCCGAATACGGAAGGTGGGCCACTGATATTTCGATCGGCGCACCCCACATGAGCGCGAAGAGTATCGCCTAGGGATTTGCCATGATGATTTCGCGTTCGAGCCGGTTTGCAGTTTTGTTTGCAGGACTGTTCCTGGCATTCTCCATGGTCACGGCCGATTACGCTGAGGCGCGGCGTGGCGGCAGCTTCGGCAGTCGCGGCACGCGCACTTTCCAGTCGGTCCCGCCGACCAGGACTGCGCCACAGCCGGCCGCGCCGGTCGAGCGCTCGATGACGCCCAACACCGTAACGAACAGTGCGGCCCGCCAGACGCCGGCATCCCAGAGGCCAGGGTTCTTCAACGGCCTCGGCGGTTCGATGATGCGCGGGCTGTTGCTCGGCGGTCTGATAGGACTTCTTTTGGGCCAAGGGTTCGGCGGCTTGGCCGGCATATTAGGGCTGCTGCTTCAAGGGCTGCTGATCGGCGGCGCGATCATGCTGATCATCCGCTTTTTCCGGTCGCAATCGGCACGCAACCAGGCGCCCGCCATGGCCGGTGTTCCGCGGAGCATGGGGAACTTTGGGCGAAACGCGGCAGCCCAGCCTGACGCCGACAACGTCTCGTCTTTCCCCATTCCAGGCATTGGGTCTGGATTTGGCCGGACAGCTCCAGCGTCCGATGAAATTACGATGACGCAGGCCGACCTCGACATATTCCAGCAGCGGCTGACGGAGGTTCAGGAAGCGTTCGGGCGCGAAGATCACGCTGGCTTGCGCCGGCTGGCGACCCCCGAGATGGTGTCATACTTGTCCGAGGAGCTTGCCGACAATGCCAAAAACGGCGTCAGGAACGAGGTCTCGAACGTCAGCCTGTTGGAGGCCGATATTGCGGAGAGCTGGCGGGAAGACGATCGCGACTACGCGACGGCTGCCTTGCGCTACGAGTCTCATGACGTCATGCGCGATCGCGCCAGCGGCAAGATCGTCGCCGGCGAAGCCGATCGGCCGACGGAAACAACCGAACTGTGGACCTTCACGCGCCAGAACGGCGGCGACTGGAAGCTCGCGGCAATACAGCAGCCCTAACTGAGACATGGCAACCTCGGCCGGTCACGTCCTCTTGCGAGCCATGATGTACAGACGGTTGTCGTCGCCCTCGTTGCCTGGCTTTCAGTGGCAAGAACGTCGAAGCCCGCGGCATCGATAGTTACTCGCGATGGCGCAGCGCGTCGACCAAGGCAACGAAAGCAGGTGAGGATTGCCGGCGGCTCGGATAATAGAGATGGTAGCCATCCCAATATGGCGACCAACCTTCCAGAACCCGGGCCAGCCGACCTTTCGCGATGTGAGGAAGGGCAATTTCTTCTGGAACATAGCCAAGGCCGCGGCCGGCGAGCGCAGCGTCCAGGACATGAAAGATGTTATTGAAGACGAGCTGTCCATCGACGCGAATCTTGATCTCGCGGCCGTTCTCCTCGAACTCCCACACATAAAGAGCCCGGACGTTGGAAAACGGTAATTGATGCAATTGTGCTGCACGAGATCCTGCGGCTTCTCCGGCTCGGGATGCTCGGCAAAGTAGGACTTTTCGCCGACGACCGCGAACCGGAAATCCGGTCCGATGCGAGCGGAGATCATGTCTTTCGCAAGCTGCTCGCCCATGCGGATCCCGGCGTCATAGCGCTCCGTCACGATGTCGGTGAGGCCGTTGTCGAGCAGGAGCTCGACCCTGATGTCGGGATATTTTGGGAGAAAGCGTTTCAACTTGGGCCAAAGGACGCTGCTGATAGCATAGTCAGGCGCTGAGAGCCGGATGGTTCCGGCGGGCTTTTCTCTCAATTCGTTCAGGGCATCGACCTCGACTTCGATCTGGTCAAAGTGAGGCCCAATTCGCTGCAAAAGCCTCTCTCCCGCTTCCGTGGGGGCCACCGCGCGCGTCGTGCGTGTGAGCAGGCGAACGCCAAGGCGAGCTTCGAGTTGACGGATAGTGTGGCTTAGCGCCGATTGCGATATGCCGAACCGGGCTGCGGCGCGCGTAAAGCTACGCTCCCGAGCAACAGCAAGGAACGCAAGCAGATCGTTGACATTCTGCCGCGGCACTCATGAATCCTTCTGATAGCCAGAACTCGATTATACCGAATAAATCGAAAGCGAATACGGAGACCTGATTTTGCGGCAGCTCATGCAATTCGCGCCGCTCGCCCGGCAACCAGCTACGAGCGGGTTGCGCAGGTTCAGTCGGCGCGTTCAACTCGGACAGTGACGGGACCGGGACGATCAAAGATCGAGACATCGCCAGTGACCTGCCCGAGCACAATGATGCCAAGTGCCGGAACGCGACCGCTCCGATAGTAGATCACGAAATGATCGGAACTCCACAACCCAAGCGTGCCGACGGAGAAGTCGCGCTGCCGCGCCAGCTCCGGCAAGGCGGAAGGCAGATTGCCGGTCTTTTCCTGGCGGAGATGGTCGGACATCTCGATCGTGAGCGGCAGCATCTGCGCCAGAGATTTTGCGGCTTCGTTATCGGCGAGATCGGCTGTGACCTCGCCCCAATCCGAAGAAATGCGAATGCGCTCTTGAGCCATGGCAGGTCCAACCATTCCTAGTGCGACAACAGCGGAGCTCAGCAATAATTTCAGCATGCCGTCGTATCTCCGATCGATGCTGATGGAGCCTGCTCTCTCCGGCGCAGGCTCCATCTCGCCGCTCACGCGGAGAGGTGCTGATTGAAGAAGCTGGTCAGCTTGTCGAACGGGATCAGGTCGACGCGATCATAGAGATCGACGTGCCCGGCGCCGGAAACCCACACAAGCTCCTTCGGCTCGGCCGCTCGTTTGTAAGCATCCTCGCTGAACTCGCGGGAGTGAGCCTGATCGCCCGCGATGAACAGCATCGGGCGCGGCGAGATCGTCTCGATGTCGTTGAAGGGATAGAAGTTCAGGAACTTGACATTGCTGGTCAGCGTCGGATGAGTGGTGATCTGCGGGTTTGCACTTGCGGGCGTGAATTCACCCCGCGGCGTGCGGTAGAAGTCATAGAATTCCCGCTGGAGGGGATGGGTGTCGGCGGTCAGCTCATGCACCGTGCCGCTGGTATATTCGACCTCGCCGCCTTCAAATTCGGCCCAGCGCCGCTCGGCAGCTGCAGCAATGGTCTCCTTGCGCTGCTCGACGCTCAGCGAATGATTAAGCGCATTGCGGTTGGCGGCCCCCATGTCGTACATGCTGACGGTCGCGATGGCGCGCATCCGCGGGTCGATCTTGGCCGCGCTGATGACGAAACTGCCGCTGCCGCAGACGCCGATCGCGCCGATGCGGTTTCTGTCGACGAATGGCCGTGTGCCCAGGAAATCGACCGCAGCGCTGAATGCTTCGGCGTAGACGTCAGGCGAAACGATCTGGCGGGCCTCGCCCTCGCTCTCGCCCCAGAACGGCAGGTCGATGGACATGGCGACGAAGCCCTGTTCGGCCATCTTGGTGGCATAAAGATTTGCGCTCTGCTCTTTCACCGCACCCATCGGATGCCCGACGACGAGCGCCGGGTGGCGCACATTGCGATCGAGGTCGTTGGGAATGAACAGATCGCCCGCGACGTTCATCTCGTATTGGCTTTTGAAGGCAATCTTTTCGAGCGTCACCCGATTGCTGGTGTAGAAGTTGTTGGCGCCGTTTGACATGTCTTGAGCCTTTGCGAAGGGGATGTTGAAGAGCGACGCCGCACCTAGCGCGGCGACGCCGGCGCCGGTCAGCTTCAGGAGATCACGCCGGCCAAAGTCGACACTGGACTGCGGTTCCGCCGTGCTCTCGATTCCGATCGGCTTGTTCATGCCTGTCTCCTTTGATCGTCCTGAACTGTCGCAGGCCTGCCGGGCCATGCCCATTCCTCGGCATGCGCGGCAGTGTTGCGAATGTGTAAATAGAATAGCGACGACGGCGGCGATCAATTAGGCGGCAAAATCCGCATGTTGTCATGAAACAGATTCATTAATCGCGGTGCCGCATCGTTCGCAGCTCATTTTGCTCCCACCAACTCGGCCTCGATATCGCCGAAGATTTCCCGGAGGTCACTCGGCTGATACCAGCGCTTGACGTTACACAGCCCGCAACGGACTAGCACGAGCTGCCCAACCTCATGGGCATTGCTGAGCCTCCATGCGCTGCCGCGCTTTCGTCTTCCACCAGTATCGGGCATGGCCAAAAAAATAGGAACTCATTCCTCGGGGAGTCAATTCGCACTTGACTCTTTTGTTCCGTTTTTGTTCACTGTGGCAGGAAGCGATCGGAGCATTCGCCATGAACCACATTGTAACGCTGGACAGCCGCCAGCAAGCCGCCCTTCAGGCAATCGCCGACAAGTTTATTGCCCAGCACAAGGGCGATACGGTGCAGGCGCTCAGGGAAATGATCGTCCTTAACGGCCATCTTCAGGAGCGCCTCGATGCACTCTCGGCACCGCGCCGGGCGACACGGTAGGAGGCACCACTGTGGGCATTATGCATCTGGACCCCGAGGCTAAGGCGGAACTGCACTCCGAAGCCGAGAGACTAATCGCTCGCTACGACAGCCCGCTTGAGACCGTGAAGGCGCTCATGGCCTACAACTGTGAGCTTGAGACCCAGATCGTCGCCCTCGCTCACAGACATCCGGGGTTGGTGCATGTCAGCTACGACGACACACCACCAGTCTTGGGATGACGGCCGTGAGCGCTCACGCGAGGACGATGTTGCCCGATGCATGACCTTATTGCTTTCCTTGAAGCGAACTCGGCGCTGGTGCTGGCGAACCCGGCCGTCTTTGCGACGTTTGCCGTACTTCCTAGTCGGCCGCTACTTGCTGACCGAGCGTATCGCCAATCTGGAAAGCCGAATAGCAAGACGTGACGAGGAAATCGCAGACCTAAAGGGCGAACAGAAAGCTCCAAAGCGGGAACTGTCGATGGTGCCTATAGTCGGTACTGTTGCGACCAGTCCGCGTGAATTGAGCAACTCCGTACGCCAAGTCTCGCCAATGAATAAGCTCGCCTCCTTGGCGGCTGAGCGGCGGTTCAATGAAAGACAATGAGCATGTCAGAGAGCATCCTCCCGCAGCAGAAGGCCCCTAAGCTCATCGTGGTCACTGCCTTCGACCGCGACGAGACCGGCGACCTCCAGCCCGTCTACGGGCCAGCCGAGCAGCAGACCGAGGACCGGGCGATAAGGACCGCGAAAGGCTTGGCGGGGAAACATGCGGGTGTCATCGCGTGGTCGCGTGACGCCAACCCTACTCTTGGCGAATACGGCGAGCCGACTACGCTCTTTGTTGGCGGCGACGTGCCGGACATGGAGTGATGGGTCATAGCTCCGCAGCCGCGCCCGTCAACATCCATTCCTCCTTAGCTGCAGCCCTGAAGGCCTTACGGGCCTCTTGAGCTGTCGCTTGGTCAGCCAGGGCGGCCACGCAGACGCGCACCGCTAGGTTCCACTCAGGTCCACGCTTGATCCACTTCAGGAGATGCTCAGAGGCAGCGCGTGCACGTTGCTGACGTTGTAGGTCATGCCAGGACGTTCACCCCTGACGGGCACCGGAGGGTTGAACCAGAGGATCGCCATTAGTCGATGCCCTTGGCCCGACGCTCCTTGACATCCCTGTTGTTGATCAGATCGAGCATGTCGCCGGCCTCTTCAAATCAGCAAGCCGTCTCAGGACCCCGCCGAGCGTGGCCGGCTGCCCGGTGAACACGTCGACAATCGACCAGAGCCCGTCTGGTTCCTTCTCCATGTCGTACCGCTGGTGTCCCATGAGGGGAGCCTAAGGGAGGCCGGGAAGTATAAATTTCTGAGCGGTTGATCGGATAACAGGCACGCGCGGCGACCCCGGCACCCCTTAGGTCCAGCCCGCAACAAGTCCTTAGGTCTTCCATACGGTGATTGCTGGGCGACCCTGAGGCGTGATCGATGAGTGGCTGACAGGGGAAGACTGAGGTCCTGCCTCGTTGCATGGCGGGGGTTGGGAGGGCTGGACAATTGCGGAACCGTTTCGACCGACAGCGGTTCTACAGTGGATATTATGTCAAACCCAGGAGGCAGATATGACTTTTCGAAGCACGATTGCCGCTACCATCTTTCTCGCTGGAACCGCTCTCGCGACTGCCCAGACTGTCGTGGTCACGCCCGAACAGGAAATCGCAGTCCGAGAATACGTGAAAACCAATCCAGTCGTAGTCGATCGTCCGTCCAACTTTGAACTGATAGTCGGAGCGATCATACCGGATATATTCAAGCCGGGCGAACTTGCCGAAAACACATTGCCGACCAGGTATCAGTACGTCGTAATTGACGGTCGCACCGTGCTGATCGACCCCCAAACCCGCAAGGTTGTGCACATCATCGAAAGGTGACCGTTTGGCTGTACGATAGGGGAGCGATGAACAGGGCTCCCCTACCAGCGAGGCAAAACTTCGGGCGGACCTTTTGCCTCTCGGGTTCGTAGGTCGCCCCAGTACGACCACCCCGTGCCCCTCTGACGCCACCACACACCACCCCTCAGCAACGCCTAGACAGCCTCACTTTGCCAAGGGCGGTCAGTCCTGACGTACACCGGAGGGTTGAACCAATGGAGAGCCATGATAACCTCCTACTCAGGGGAGAGATACACTTTGGCCTCCTTGGCAGCCGCCTCAAAAGCCTTTCGTATCACATGAGGGTCAACCGGATCGCCCTCCAAGGCTGACAGGCAGAGGATCCACGCCTTGTGCCAGCGAGGCCCTCTCCGTGTCCAGGTCTTGAGCTGCTCAAGGGCTCCCCTCGTATTATTGCAGCCATGCCTGCCACCTTCCGTATCAGTCTTCACGAACACCGGAGGGACGAACCAAAGGGTTGCCATGATACCTCCTACTCAGGCGAGAGATATACGCTCGCCTCCTTGGCCGCCGCCTCAAAGGCTTCACGGACCTCTTGGGGGGACACTCTGCCCTCGAATGCGTCAACGCATGATTGGACCGCTTTCTTCCACCTCGGCCCCTTTGTGTCCCACGCCATGAGTTCCTCGGCGGCTCCCTCGACGTGGCTGACCCCATGGCGAATGCCCGGACGGTTCGCCTTCACGTAGACAGGGGGAGAGAACCAGAGAAGACCCATGAGGGGTAAATTAGGGGGTGCTCAAATGTTTGGTAGAAATTTTCGAGGAGGGATCGCCTAGAGTGCCAAGAAGCGATGCGGAGCGCGACTTTGTGATAACTCCCCCCTATGGAGTAGGAGTGGCCCCTGGTGGCCCTTTAAGTTCTCAGCCCCGGGAGGACAGCGCCGGCTCCTCGCCTTCATCGGCTCTTCCACCGAGTGGCCTTGCTTCAGGGCCGACATGACGCCGTGGCATGTGTCTTGCTCTACCACCAGGCTGTAGTGCTCAATGTGACTGCCTTAAGTGCCGGAAAGTCTCACAGTAGCTCCGCCCGGTAGAGGAGGGAGGGGAAGCTATTCCCCAATCAGGCCCTCCACCCAGTCACTCCCAAACGGAACTCCCGCCCCTCCCGCACCATGGCCACCGCGGGCCCGCCCGTCATGCAGCCCAGGGTCTCTCTCCCATCATCATGCCCAAACCGCATTCACTCGGGGCAGCGAAAGCTTGGGGTCTCGCCGCAGGAAGTCCGCAGGGCCAAAAGAGTACGGCATGAGTTGGTGGCATAGGGCGGGACCAGAAGTCCGGTCAGCTCGTCGGGCGCTCCAGGTTGACCAGGAAGTTGCCCTTAGCCTCCGCGCCGTAGTGCATCGCAGCAACCCCTGTCACCGTGAAGACGATGCCCAGAGGAAACACTACCCCGAGCAACACGAAGGCGGTGCCGAATAGCAGCCAAGGGTAGCGCACAAGGAACGGCATGAGACCGACCACGATCAGCAGCTTCATCTGAAGATTCCAGATCGAGCACAGTGCACGGGCGGCCACTGGGACCATCTCATTTATGGAGTCTTCCAGCCCCGCAAAATTGCTGCGTGAGGCTGCACTGCTTTCAACGGGGTCTCCTGCCGGTCGGGCCTCGGCCATGGGCGCGGCGGGCGAGACCAGTGGCGATTCCGGGGCGTTCCCTCTCCCAGGCATTAGCCACCCGATGACGAAGCCAATGGGGCCGAAGACAAGTGCACCGCTCACAGCGCTGCCCAAGGCCGCAACGCCCGTGCTGAGGCCGATGGCGTAGCCGATCCCCCCGAAGATAAGACCGCGCGTGAGCCGACCTTGTGTGTAGCGTGGGGCGGGGCCACTCATCCGAACGAGAAGGTGAAGGGCTTGCCGCCAAGGGTGCCCGATCCGGTCCCGCGAGTGCCCGTCGAGACAAACGTAAAGGGGCCGCTTTGGCCGTCGCTGCAAGTGAACGTGCCGCTTCCCTCGCGGTTGGTCGTGTAGACAAAGTCTCCTTTGCAGGTGCGACCCTTGTTGCTCACAATGGAGAGCGTTCCGGCTCCGTCGATTTGGCCGGTTGCCGACCCGGTGAAGGTCTCTGACCCGTCGCCTGATTGGCCTCTCACCGGCAGCGTCATCGCGCAACCGCTGATCGTCAGCATTGCCGCCATGGCTACGCAAGCATTCCGCATAAGACTCGCCCCCAAATATGCTGGCAGGAGCTATACATCTAAACCCCCGGTAGGCAATCGCACATCGACTGCCGCGAGGTGGGCCGAGTCGAATACCCAAATAGAGTTGGGGGTGTGGGGAGGCTAACCGGCTCGTCTAAGGGCCGGCACTGTGCTATCTTCAATGGGAGACCTACGCCTACCACGGGGATGGCAAGTCATGGCCAATAAAGACAAGCCCAAGCAGCCTCCGCCCAAGGAAGACCCCAAGCCAATCAATTGGGAGCCCCTCAAGCCCAGGGACGCGCCCGTTGATTGGAATAACCTTCGGCAGGAACACAAAGTGCCGCCGTCCGAGAAGGATTAGTCTAGTCTAGGAAGTAAGAGGCGAGGAGGCCAAACGCTAGCGCCGCTACAGGGGTCAAGGTCGCGCTCAGCTTGGCAAGGCCCAAGTGGTCAGCCTGCCGTTTATTAAGCGCTCGATTCAATGCCTGATTCTCCTCCAGATCGCGCAGATACAGTCGGAAGACCTCTTCTCGCGTCTCGGGCGCTGCGGCGGCCCAGAGCCAAAACTCAGCGCCGCGCCCCGGTAGATTGATCGCTGCCTTTCCAAGCGCCTTGAAGCAATGCCACGACGCGAGGGTGAGTATCAAAACAGAGGCAACGAGGCACCAACCGAGTGGGCCGGGCAGGGTGGACTTTGTAGGGATAGTGGCCGCAACACCAGCAGCGGCAGCTAGCCCAAGGGTGGAGAACAAACTCAACAACGCGAGCGCTTGAGTGTCGGACGCATATATTAGTCCCACGCCAGCTTCGTGCCGGGCACGCGCGTCATCAATGGCTGTGCTCCAATCATCGGGGTGTAGCATGCAAGCACCTGAAATCGGCCCTAGCTTGTGAGGAACACATGACTCCAAAAGAGTACCTCGATCAAGTGGTTCGGCCCAACATTGCCGACCTTGCCCGCGACAACGGCGACCTCCGTCTTGCGCTAAATGCTGTTCACGCCGTGGATGCACTTGCCGCCCACATCTTCTATGGCGCTGGTGGGGCCGCGAAGATCGGCGACAAAGACGATGTGGTCTACCGAGCACGCCTGGCGGGCCAGGATGCGGAATTTGGATTGCTTCGAGATGTCGCGAAGGCAGCAAAGCACGTGGAGCTTGAGCGTGGCACTCCGAGTGTCTCGAAAGCGGAGCAGATATCCAGCAAGGGCCTTGGGTGGGGCGAGGCAAGATTTGGGGAAGGGCGCTATGCCGCAGGCGGTCGTTAAGACAGATGCCGGTCACCACAGGGTCTTGGAGAAAGTTTTGGAAAACGCGGTGACTTTTCTTGAGACCGAGTTGGCAGCGTACGGACTCTAGCTCTGTAATTTGGGGCACCGCCGTGGGGCACCGGCAAATTGGGTCATCCCAGTAAAGTTAACAATATCAAATGGATATGTGGCCTAGGAAAGGCTGGCGGAGAGGGAGGGATTCGAACCCCCGATGGGCTTGCACCCATGCCGCATTTCGAGTGCGGTGCATTCGACCACTCTGCCACCTCTCCGCGGTCATGGTCCGCCGTTGCCGGCGCGGCGCACTAGATAACGGCTGGGCGGACAGGTTACAAGGGCCAATCTGCCTGATATCAGGCTTCTCTCCGGGCCTTATGGCTCGTCCTTCGATCCCTCTGCCGTCTGTGCCAACGCCATCGGCTTGCCTTGGGCAATCCGATGGCTTGCTTTCGGCCGTTTGCCTGTCGGCCGTTTGCCTTGACTCGCGCCGAACCTTCGGTTAGGGACAGCGCGCAATCGGCGTGGAGGGTTCTTCCGCGCCGCTTGTTTTTTGAACCCGCAGACTGACAAAAAGACGGCCGAACCGCCTGAAGCGGTTCATCAAGGCCGACCGAACAGCGAAAGGCAAAAAATGTTCGCAGTCATCAAAACGGGCGGCAAGCAGTATCGCGTCGCCGCCAACGATCTCCTGAAGATCGAAAAAGTCGAAGGCCAGGTCGGCGATATCGTTGAGATCGGCCACGTGCTCGCGCATGGCGAGGGCGAGAATGTCACGTTCGGCGCGCCGTTCGTCGACGGCGCCCTGGTCACCGCCGAAGTCGTCGAACAGCGCAAGAACCGCACGGTCATCGCCTTCAAGAAGCGCCGCCGGCAGAATTCGCGCCGCAAGATCGGCCATCGCCAGCTTTTGACCACCGTGCGGATCGCCGAGATCCTGCTGGATGGTGCCAAGCCGACGAAAAAGGCCGCGGCCAAGACCGAGGCAAAGGCTGCTCCGAAGAAGGAAGCCAAGGCAGAGGCTGCGCCGAACGAAGCAGAGGCCAAGGCAACCGAAACCGCCGCTCCGCTGTTCAAGACGCCGAAGGGCGAGCCGGACGATCTGACCGTGATCAAGGGCATCGGCCCGGTTGCGGCCGGCCAGTTGAACGAGCAGGGCATCACGACCTTCGCCCAGATCGCCAAGCTGTCCGACAAGGATGTCGCCAAGATCGACGAGCATATGCCGTTCAGCGCCGACCAGATCATGGACTGGCGCGAGCAGGCCAAGGAATTGGCGAAGAAGTAAAGCGGCCCGGCGCGATCGTCGCCGGTTCGGACTTGAAACGGAACGCGAACGCGTTCATAAGACCTTTTAAGCGCCCTTGAGGCGCATCGGAGTTAGTTAGATGGCACACAAGAAAGCTGGCGGATCGTCGCGCAATGGTCGCGACTCCCATTCCAAGCGGCTCGGCGTGAAGAAGTTCGGCGGCGAAGCCGTGATTCCGGGCAACATCATTATTCGTCAGCGTGGCACGACGTGGCATCCCGGCACCAATGTCGGCATTGGCACGGATCACACGCTGTTTGCGCTCGAAGCTGGCGCAGTCACCTTCAACAAAAAAGCCAATGGCCGAACCTACGTATCGGTGAACCCGATGACGAAGGCCGCGGAGTAGCCGGTTCCGTACGAGAACACCGGCACCCATCTCGGGAACCGGTGTCTGGCCAAGCCAGGAAATGGATCAGGGGAGATGGGTTTCCATCTCCCCTTTTTCTTGTGCCTGGAGGACTGACATGGTTGCCGAAGCGGAAGACACAGACGGTGAAAGTTACGCGATAGATTGTCCGGTCCTGGTGACCGAGCGGCTGGTCCTGCGGCCGCCGCGCGAAAGCGATATCGAGCAACTGGTGGTGCTCGCCGATAACCGCCGCGTCGCCGAAATGCTGGCCCGCATGCCGCACCCCTATGGCGAGGCCGAGGCACGCGCCTTCCTGGCGATGACGGCATCGCGCCGGGCCGGGATTGCCTATGCCTTGACGCTGGCCGGTACCGAGACGTTCGTGGGTTGCGCCGGGCTCAACACCACCGATCGCGGGCTGGAGCTCGGCTACTGGATCGGCGAGCCCTACTGGAAGCGCGGCTACGCGACGGAGGCCGCACATGCGCTGGTCGATCTCGCCTTCCAGAAGACGGCGATCCAGGTGCTGCATGCCTCGACACGGGTCATCAATCCGGCCTCGCGCCGGGTCATCCACAAATGCGGCTTCCAGTATGCCGGCCAGGGCATGCTGAACTCGATCGTCGCCGGCCAGGTGCCGATCGAGCGCTACCGTCTCGATCGCAAGACCTGGACGAGCCTCAGGAACTGGGTGCATTTTTGACGAACTGCCCTGCAGGGAACTAGCGTATGGGCAGTGCCCCCTCACCCGGGTTGCCAACCGAATTGCGAAGGGCAATTCGGGGCAATCCGACCTCTCCCCGTGGGGAGAGGAGGTCGCCAGCGTTGATGCCGGCCTCTTCTCCCCAGCGGGGAGAAGGTGGCCGCGAAGCGGCCGGATGAGGGGGAATTCTCATATGCGATGCCTGGGCGGCTCCGGTCAAACCATCTCGACCCAGACCGGCAGGTGGTCCGAACCGACTGCTTGCCGGTCGACCCACAGGCGCTTCAGCGATTTGGCGAGCGAGGCGCTGGTGAAGACATAGTCGATGCGCTTGTGGCGGCTGGCGTCGTCAGGCCGCTAGGGTCGACCCAGGTGATGAGATCGGCGCCGGCAAGGCGCAGGGCGACATCGACGGCAAGATCGGCGGTCACAGGCATGCCGAATTCGTGATCCAGGCGGCCGGTGAGTTCGACATATTCCGGCGATCCGGCCAGCATGTTGAAGTCGCCCATGACGACGAAGCCTTCGGGACAAGGCAGGTCCGGCAGGCCGACTTCGGCGACGCCCGACAGCGCGCCGCCCTCGATCGCATAATTCAACAGGCGCTGGCGCAGAAACCGGATCTGGCTGGCGCGTTCGACCGGGCTGCGATGATCGAGATGCGTGGAATAGAAGCGGATGAAACCAAGCGGCGTTTCGATCAGCGCCTCCAGCGCGCCGCGCTGGAAATTCATCACTTCGAAACTGCGGCTGCGCGGCAAGAGGAGATTGCGCGACAGGTGAACGGGCGTTTTCGACAGCACCATGTTGCCGAGCTGGAAGGTGGTTGTGATGGCGCGGCCGTTTTCCAGGCGAGAGCCGACATTGGCCTCGAAATTGCTGCCGTAGACGGCGAAGTATTCGGGCAGCGACTCGCCGAGCTCGGCCACCATGTCGCGGCCGCCATTGTTGGGGTTGTTGCGCGAGACCTCCTGCAGCGCGATCACGTCGGCGCCCCGCACGGCATCAGCGATGCGGCCGACATCGTAGCGGCCGTCGAGGCCGACGCCGTAGTGGATGTTGTAGGTTTCGAGCTTCATTGCGACTTCGGCCATGTTCATAAACAGCCTCGCCCTTCGCCTCACCTTGGTTTAGAGCAGTGCCGAAGGTTTAGAGCAATGCCGCAAGGCCACTAGTAGAAACTCAGCAATCCGATGAAATTTCTCGATCAAGCCAAGGTCTACATCCGCTCCGGCGACGGCGGCGCCGGTTCGGTGTCGTTCCGGCGCGAAAAGTTCATCGAGTTCGGCGGCCCCGACGGCGGCGACGGCGGCCGCGGCGGCGATGTCTGGGTGGAGGCGGTCGATGGGCTGAACACGCTGATCGACTATCGCTATCAGCAGCATTTCAAGGCCAAGACCGGTACGCACGGCATGGGCCGCAACATGACCGGCGCCAAGGGCGCCGACGTCACGCTGAAAGTGCCGGCGGGAACGCAGGTCTTTGCCGAGGACAACGAGACGCTGATCTGCGATCTGACCGTGGTCGGCCAACGCTTCCTGCTTGCCAAGGGCGGCAATGGCGGCTTCGGCAACCAGCATTTCAAGACCTCGACCAACCAGGCGCCGCGCCGCGCCAACCCCGGCCAGCCGGGCGAAGAGCTCAACATCTGGCTCAGGCTCAAGCTGATCGCCGACGCCGGCCTGGTTGGCCTGCCCAATGCCGGCAAGTCGACCTTCCTGGCCGCCGTGACTGCGGCCAAGCCGAAGATTGCCGACTATCCATTCACCACGCTGCATCCGGGCCTCGGTGTGGCCCGCATCGACGGTCGCGAGTTCGTCATCGCCGATGTTCCCGGCCTGATCGAAGGCGCGCATGAAGGCGTCGGCATCGGCGACCGTTTCCTCGGACATGTCGAACGCACGCGCGTCCTTCTGCACCTCGTCTCCGCGCAGGAAGAAAATCCGGGGAAGGCCTACAAGACCGTGCGCACCGAACTCGACGCCTATGGCCACGGGCTGATCGAGAAGGTCGAGATCGTAGCACTTTGCCAGGTCGACACGCTCGATGCCGACGCACGCAGGAAGAAGGTCGCGTCGCTGAAACGCGCCGCCGGCCGCGCGCCGATGCTTTTGTCCGCGGTCACCGGCGAAGGCGTTGAAGCCGTTCTGCGGGCGCTGATGGCGGTCGTGGCCGAGGCGCGCGAAGCTGTCGCCACTCCGGTCGAGACGCGCTGGAGATAGGAATGGCCGCGCAGTCGCTGAGAAAATACCGGCGCATCACCGTCAAGATCGGCTCGGCGCTGCTTGTCGACCGCACGACCGGCCTGAAGCGCGACTGGCTGGCCTCGCTTGCCGACGACATCGCCGTGCTGACCGAAGGTGGCGCCGAGATCCTCGTCGTGTCGTCCGGCGCCATCGCGCTTGGTCGCACGATTTTAGGCCTCGGCAAGCGGGCGCTGAAGCTCGAAGAGAGCCAGGCGGCGGCGGCCGTCGGGCAGATTGCGCTGGCCGGCGCCTGGTCGGATGCGCTCGGCAAGGGCGGCCTGAAATCGGGCCAGATCCTTCTGACGCTCGGCGACACCGAAGAGCGCCGCCGCTATCTCAATGCGCGGGCGACGGTCTCGACGCTGCTCAAGATGAAGGCGGTGCCGGTCATCAACGAGAACGATACGGTGGCGACCTCCGAAATCCGCTATGGCGACAACGATCGGCTGGCGGCGCGCGTCGCCACCATGATGGGCGCCGATCTCTTGGTGCTGCTCTCCGATATTGACGGGCTCTACACGGCGCCGCCGGCGCGCGACCCGCAAGCCCGGTTCATTCCGGTCGTTGACCGCATCACCGCCGAGATCGAGGCGATGGCAGGTGCGGCCGCTTCGGAGCTTTCGCGCGGCGGCATGCGCACCAAGCTCGACGCCGGAAAGATTGCCACCGCCGCCGGCACCGCCATGATCATCACATCAGGCACGAGGTTGTCGCCGCTGATGGCGATCGAGCGTGGCGAGCGGGCGACTTTCTTCCGGCCGAGCGCCAATCCGGTCAAGGGCTACAAGACGTGGATCGCCGGGCAGCTCGAACCGGCTGGCCGGCTGACCGTCGATGCCGGCGCGATCGGCGCGCTGCTGTCGGGCAAGTCGCTGTTGCCGGCCGGCGTCAAGCTGGTCAGCGGCAATTTCTCGCGCGGCGACACGGTGGCGATCCTGTCGCCCGAAGGCCGCGAGATCGCGCGCGGACTGGTTGCCTACGATGCCGCCGATGCCGTAAGGATCGCTGGCTTGAAGACAGCCGAGATCGAAACGGTGCTCGGCTACGAAGCGCGATCGGCGATGATTCACCGCGACGACCTTGTGGTGAGCCATTCCGGTGACCAAGTACGGGCCGCTGACCAAGTACAGGCCGGTGACCAAGTAACCAGCGGAGGATGAGCCATGCTGAAGCTGCATGAAAAATCCCGGGACGACACTGCCGCGCTGATGGCCGATATCGGCCGTCGCGCGCGGGCCGCCGCCCGACCGCTGGCCATCGCCACAGCTGAGCGCAAGCACGCCGCGTTGATCGCCATGGCGCAGGCGATCCTTCGCCACGAGCAGGATATTCTCGACGCCAACGCCGTCGACATCAGGAATGGCGAGGAGTCCGGGCTTTCAGCCTCTTTCATGGACCGGCTGAAGCTCGATCACGCCCGCATCCGTGCCATGGCCGACGGCATCAGTGAAATCGCCGGGTTGCGCGATCCGGTCGGTGATGTCATTGCCGAATGGGACCGGCCGAACGGCTTGCATATCGAGCGCGTGCGCACACCGCTCGGCGTCGTCGGCGTCATCTATGAGAGCCGGCCGAACGTGACGGCCGATGCCGGTGCGCTTTGCCTCAAGGCCGGCAATCCGGTGATCCTGCGCGGCGGCTCGGATTCGCTCAACTCCTCGGCGGCTATCCATGCCTGCCTGGTCGAAGGGCTGAAGGCGGCCGAGCTGCCGCAGGATGCCATCCAGCTGGTGCCGACCGCCGACCGCGCCGCTGTCGGCGAGATGCTGAAAGGGCTTTCCGGGAACATCGACGTCATCATTCCGCGCGGCGGCAAGAACCTGGTCGAACGCGTCCAGAACGAGGCGCGGGTGCCGGTCTTTGCTCATCTCGAAGGCATCTGTCATCTCTACATCGACCGTTCGGCTGATCTCGACATGGCGGTCAGCATCGCGGTCAACGCCAAGATGCGGCGCACCGGCGTCTGCGGCGCGGCCGAGACGCTGCTGGTCGACGGCGCTGTTGCCTCCACCCATCTGGTGCCGATCCTCGAGGCGTTGCGCGCGGCAGGGTGCGCAATCCACGCCGGCGCCGAGGTGCTGAAAGTGTTTGCCGACGCCCAGCCGGCGACCGACGCCGACTGGGTGAGCGAATATCTCGATGCCATCATCGCGGTAAAACTGGTCGACGGCGTTGCCGGTGCGATCGAGCATATCGAGACGTTCTCCTCGCACCACACCGAGGCGATCGTCGCCGAGGATGCCGATGCGGTCGAACGGTTCTTCAATGAGATCGATTCGGCGATCCTTCTGCACAATGCCTCGACGCAATTCGCCGATGGCGGCGAATTCGGCATGGGCGCCGAGATCGGCATCGCCACCGGCAAAATGCACGCGCGCGGCCCGGTCGGGGTCGAGCAACTGACCTCGTTCAAGTACCGCGTGCGCGGCGCGGGACAGGTGAGGCCTTGAAGCTGTTCGCTACTAGGGCTTGAAGTTTGCGCCCAGCCACCCCCCTCTGTCCTGCCGGACATCTCCCCCGCAAGGGGGGAGATCGGATGTCGCATAGACTTTCGCCAACCTCCGGCGTCGCAGTAAGGGCGCCAGGGATGAAACCGCCAATCTCCCCCCTTGCGGGGGAGATGTCCGGCAGGACAGAGGGGGGTGCTTAGCACGATGCTCTCCCCTTCCGAACAACCAGTTCCCTCTCGATACCTCAACATGCCGCATGCCGGAAAGGGCTTGGCCGTCGGGCTGTTCGGCGGCTCGTTCAATCCTGCCCACGCCGGCCATGCGCTGGTCGCCGAGATCGCGCTGAGACGTCTGGCGCTCGATCAGCTGTGGTGGATGGTGACGCCGGGCAATCCGCTCAAGAGCGCGCGGGAACTGGCGCCGCTGGCCGAGCGGCTGCGCCTGTCCGAGCAGATCGCCCGGAACCCGAAGGTCAAGGTCACCGCCTTCGAGGCGACCCATTATGTCCGCTTCACCGCCGACACGCTGGCCCTGGTCAAGGCGCGCAACCCGGGCGTCGACTTCGTCTGGATCATGGGCGCCGATTCGCTTCGTGATTTCCACCGCTGGCAGCGCTGGCGCCAGATCGTGATGACGTTTCCGATCGCGGTGATCGACCGCCCTGGCGCGACGCTGTCGTTCCTGTCGTCGGTCGTCGCCAAGACCTTCGATTACGCGCGTGTCGACGAGGGCGACGCGCCGCGGCTCGCCCGCATGAAGGCGCCGGCCTGGACCTTCATCCACGGCCCGCGCTCGTCGCTGTCGTCGACCGCGATCCGCAATTCGGCGAACGGATAGGAGTCTCCTTCTCCTCTTGTGGGAGAAGGTGGCCGAGCGAAGCTCGGTCGGATGAGGGGTGCTGGAAGGATCGCTACCTTGAAGACCTAAGCACTTAAATCCCTGGATATTTTTTACGCTGCGTTTCTTCCAGCACCCCTCATCCGTCTCGGCGCTACGCGCCGATCCACCTTCTCCCACAAGAGGAGAAGGTAAGTCCGGCGATGTCGCATTTGCGGCTGCTTTTCCCCGATCCGTGGGTGATCCTGCCCGGGCATGACGATTCTCGAGCGAAACCAGACCAGACGCGATCCGGCGCAGGGCAGACCGCCAGCTCCGGCGATCGCCATTGCCAGCGTCCTCCTGTCGATGGCGCTGGTTGCGGTCGGCAACGGACTGATGTTCGCCTATATCCCAGTTCGGCTCGGCGCCGACGGCTTCGATCCGACCTGGGCCGGGCTGATCGTCACAGGCCTCTCGGCCGGCGGCCTGGCAGGCTGCATCCTGACCGGTCCGCTGGTACGGCGCGTCGGCCATGCGCGCGCATTCATGGTGCTGTCGGCCTTGATCGTGCTGTCCAACGCCGCCGTCGGGGCCGGGCCGCACCCGCTGTCGTGGATCGCAGCACGCGCGCTCTATGGCTTTGCCATATGCGGCTTGTTCATCGTTGCGCAAAGCTGGCTGAACGACGTCGTCGCCAACGCCATACGCGGCAGGGTCATGGCCTTCTTCTACGTCGCCTATGTCGCCGGGCTCGGTGTCGGCTACTCTACTCTGGCGCTGATCGATATAGGGGCTGCGGACGCACCGTTGATCGGCATCGCCTTTACCGCGCTGTCGATCCTCCCCGTTGGGCTGACGCGCCTCGCCCAGCCACCGCCGCCGCAGGCCGCGTCGGTCGCGCTTGGCCGAGCCTGGCGAATTTCGCCGGTGGGCGTCGCCGGCATGCTTGCCGTCGGTGGCCTGTCGATGACGATTTCGGGCTTCGCGCCGATCCATGCCACGGCCAAGGGCTACAGCCAGGCAGATGTGGCACTGCTTTTGTCGGCAATGCCGGTCGGCACATTGATCCTGCAGATCCCGCTCGGATGGATTTCCGACCGCACCGACCGGCGCTTTGTGCTGGTCGCCGCTTCGGCGCTTGCCTTGGTGGCGGGCCTGTTCGCGCTGGGCTTCGACGGTGGTGCGCTGGCGGCGCTGGTCGTCATCTACGTGGTCTGGGACGGCGCGTCGGAATCGATCTATTCGCTGGCCAGCGCGCATGCCGCCGACCGCGCCGGCAAGGACGACATGGTGGCGCTGTCCAGTTCGCTGCTGTTTGCGTGGTCGCTGTCCGGCTTCATCGTGCCCGGCATCGTGACCGGGCTTTCCGCTGTCTATGGAACGCAGGCCTTCATCTATGTGGCCATCGTCATTGCCGCTGCCTTTTGCCTGTTCGTGCTGTGGCGTGTGGTGGCGATGTCGCCTGTTCCCGCTGCCGAGACCGGCAATTTCGCGCCGATGAGCGCGCAAGCGCCGCTGCCGGTCGACCTCGCTTTCCCATCCGAAGAGCAGCGCCGCGCGGACACCTAGACCTGCAGGGGAATTGATCATCTCACTGTCTGGTGGCGGCTTCCTGCCGTGGCGCTTCCGGTGGTGGCGCGGGTATAGAAATGCCTTCGCTGTCGAAAGCCTGCTTGGCGCGTTTGGTGAGATCGATCTGGGTAGCGAAGAAATCCGCAGCCGAGGTCCAGTAGCGCAAGGTGATGGCGACGTTGCTGTCGCCGACGGTCGCCACAAAGGCAATCGGCGCCGGCTCCCGCCTGACGCGTCGCTCGGTGGCGGCGACGTCAAGCATGGTCTTCTGCGCGAAATCGATGTCGTTCCAAGAGCCGATGGTCAGCGTGATGTCGCCACGTCGGGCACCGTTGCGCGTATAGTTGCGGACAGGCTGGTTCCACAGCGTCGAATTGGGGGCGAGGATGTAGACGCCTTCGACCGTTCTCAACGTGGTGGCGAACAGCCCGATTTCCTCGATGGTCCCGGCGATGGCGCCGACCTCGACATATTCGCCGATGCGGAATGGCCGCAGCGCCAGCAGCATGATGCCGGCGGCAATGTTCTGCAGCGTGCCCTGCAGCGCCAGGCCGATGGCCAGGCCGACGGCGCCGATGGCGGCAATGATCGAGGTCGTCTGGACGCCGAACTGGCCGAGCACCATGACGACGACGAGGATCAGTATGGCGTAGCGGACGATCCTCGAGAAGAAGTGGCGCAGCGTCGTGTCGAAGCCATGGATATGGCCGAGGCCGGCATAGATCGAGCGCTGGGCGAGGCCGGCGACGATATAGCCGAGTACCAGCAGGATGACGGCGCCGATGGCCGAGAACGAGTAGGAGACGATCAGCGCGCTGAGCTGCGCAAGGCCGGACTGCACTGTGAGGAGAGCGTTCTGAGGGTCGATAGGCATGAGGGGGATCCGGTTGGTCAATGCGCCGATAACCCATGCCAGGCGACAAGAGTTCCGTTTTTTCTTCGGCTGCGGATCGGAAGAACGGCACTTCGTTGCCCACGATAGCGGCTGCCGTCTTGAAACTGCAACGCAACTCTGCCTATCTAAGGGGTGTCATCTGCTTTGAAGGGTGATTTGGTTGTTCTTGCTGCGAAAGGAAATACACTGAGAACAGCACTGTGGAAGAAGGCCGACATCGTGCCTTCGCCGGCCGGGATCAGCGTAAACGACGCCGTGTCCCGCGCCATCAAGACAGTCCTTGCCAGTCTGGAAGACTCCAAGGCCGAAAACATCGTCTCAATCGACATTCAGGGAAAATCGAGCCTCGGTGACTACATGGTCATCGCGTCCGGCCGATCGCACCGTCATGTCTCGGCTGTCGCCGATCATCTCCTCAAGGCGCTCAAGGATGCCGGGCTCGGCACGGCGCGCGTCGAGGGACTGGCCGGCGCCGACTGGGTCCTGATCGATTCAGGCGACATCATCGTCCATGTCTTCCGTCCCGAAGTCCGCGACTTCTACCATCTCGAAAAGATGTGGCAAGCGCCGGACCTCGAGGAAGAGACCCTCCACTGAGCCGTATTTGATTGATGCATGTCGTTTCCCAAAACCGGTGACCACTTTTGGTGACATGCATTAGCGGCTCTTCGAGGCAGGGATGAAAATTACCGTTCATGCTGTGGGCCGGATGAAAGCCGGCCCCGAGAAGCAGCTCGCCGACCGGTATTTCGAGCGCTTCGCCAAGAGCGGGCAGGCCGTGGGGCTCGAATTCTCAGGGGTTGTCGAGATTCCGGAGGGCCGCGCCCAGACCGCCAACGAGCGTCGCCGCGAAGAGGGCCAGAAACTTCAGGCGCAGTTGCAGACTGGTACCGCGCTGATGCTGCTCGACGAACGCGGCAAGAGTTTTTCCTCCGAGGATTTCGCCGGGCGCATCGGCCTGTTGCGTGATGGCGGGCGCAAGGCACTCGTCATCGCCATCGGCGGTGCCGACGGTCACGACCAGTCGCTGCGCGATCAGGCCGATCTGATGGTGTCGTTCGGCGCGCTGACATGGCCGCACCAACTGGTCCGTGTCATGTTGGGCGAGCAGCTTTACCGGGCCGCCACTATTCTTTCGGGTCATCCCTACCATCGTTCATGAACCCGACCAAAACCGGTGAACTGAGGGCCCAGCCGCGGGGATTTTGGTCCCAGGCCCGGGAGTTTATGCTAGATTGGCGAGGCTTCGAACATGGTTGATGGTTCGTTAACGAAGCCACGCATAGAGTCGGGCTTCAATGTCTGAAGATTGGAAATCGCGAACGGGCTTTTGGCGCGCGCGCTGCGGCTTGGCAGCGGCGGCGCTTATGCTGTCGCTCGGTGCTGCGTGGGCGCAGAACAGGCTCGACATGGCGCCTGACCCGGACCAGAGCCGCGCCGAATACGAACGGGTGTCGAAGGAGATTACGCTATCATCCGAGCGGCTCGCCAAGCTCGCCGCCGACATGGCGACGGTCAAGAAGGACCACGCCTCGATCACCGCGGCGCTGATCCAGTCGGCGATGACCGAACAGAAGCTCGGCCAGGACATCGAGGACATCGGTGCCAAGCTGGAAGGGCTGAAGGGCGAGGAGCAGAAAATCCGCGCCTCGCTGGCCGCCAGACGCGACGTTCTGGCCGAGGTGCTGGCCGCGCTGCAGCGCATGGGGCTCAATCCGCCGCCGGCCATCCTGGTCAAGCCGGAGGACGCGCTGTCGTCGGTGCGCAGCGCCATTCTGCTCGGCGCCGTGGTGCCGGAACTGCGCCAGCAGACCGAGATATTGCTGGCGGACCTCAAGGAGCAGTCGCGGGTGACCGCCTCGATCGAGGCGGAGCGGGCGCGGCTGACGGCGGCAGTCGGCGAACAGACGGCGGAAAAGAAACGGCTCGGCATGCTGCTCGAAGCCAAGCAGAAGCTCGAGGCCGAGACGCAAACGGCACTGGCGGCGGAAAAACAGCGATCCGCAGCTCTGGCGGCGAAGGCCGGCAGCCTGAAGGAACTGATCGCCTCGCTCGAGGCCGACAAGGCCCGCAAGGCGGCGGACGCGGCGAAGGCAGCCGAACGGAAGGCCGCGGATGCCGACAAGGCTCCGGCACAGAAGGCCCCGGCACAGACGGAACTGGCGGCCCTGCCGGTCCCGGAAGCCAACCGGCTAACCGCCGCTGCACCGTTTTCGGCGCTTCAGGGGCAGATCGCGCTGCCCGTCACCGGCAAGATCAAGCGGCGGTTCGGGGCCAGCGACGGTAACGGCGCAGTGATGCTCGGTGACATGGTTGCGACACAATCGGGAGCCATCGTCACCGCGCCAGCGGACGGAAATGTGCTTTATGCGGGACCTTTTCGCTCCTATGGTCAACTCTTGATCCTGAACGCGGGTGACGGCTATCATGTCGTTCTCGCGGGGATGAGCAGAATCAGCGTCGCGTCTGGCCAGTCAGTGCTCGCAGGAGAGCCGGTCGGCGCGATGGGAGAGGCCCGGGTGGCGAGCACCTCGGCATCGAAGAATGGAAATGCCACGCCGGAACTCTATGTTGAGTTCCGCAAGGATGGAAAACCCGTCGATCCGACCCCATGGTGGGCGGACCGTTTCTCTGGAAGGACGTGAGATGATGCGGAAACTTTCGCTTCTGTTTGCCGGTGCGCTGATGGGCGCATCCGCGATGAGCCTGGTCTATGGCGCCCCCGGCTCGACGGCGAACGCTGCGGGCTCCGAGACCTATAAGCAGCTGGCGATCTTCGGTGACATCTTCGAGCGGGTGCGGGCGCAATATGTGACGCCGCCCGACGACAAGTCGCTGGTCGAAAACGCCATCAACGGCATGCTTACCTCGCTCGACCCGCACTCCTCGTATATGAACGCCGAAGAGGCGCAGGACATGCGGGTGCAGACCAAGGGCGAGTTCGGCGGCCTCGGCATCGAGGTCACCATGGAGAACGACCTGGTCAAGGTGATCACGCCGATCGACGATACGCCGGCCGCCAAGGCGGGCGTGCTTGCCGGCGACTATATTGCCAAGATCGACGGCGAGGAGGTTCGCGGCCTGAGCCTCAACGACGCGGTCGAGAAGATGCGCGGGCTGGTCAACACGCCGATCAAGCTCACTATCCTGCGCCAGGGCGCCGACAAGCCGATCGAGCTGACGGTGGTGCGCGACATCATCAAGGTCAAGGCGGTCAAGTTCCGGGTCGAGAACGACATCGGCTACATGAAGATCACCTCCTTCACCGAAAAGACCCATGACGACCTCGAGAACGCCATCGACACCATAAAGAAGCAGGTGCCGGACGAAAAGCTCAAGGGCTACGTGCTCGATCTGCGCCTCAATCCCGGCGGGTTGCTCGACCAGGCGGTGAGCGTGTCCGACGCCTTCCTCACCCGTGGCGAGATCGTCTCGACGCGCGGCCGCGATCCGAAGGACGTCACCCGCTTCGACGCGCGGCCGGGCGACGACATCGATGGCAAGCCGCTGGTCGTGCTCGTCAATGGCGGCTCGGCCAGTGCGTCCGAAATCGTCGCCGGCGCGCTGCAGGATCTGCGCCGCGCCACGGTGGTCGGCACGCAGTCCTTCGGCAAGGGTTCGGTGCAGACCATCGTCCCGCTCGGCGAGAACGGCGCGCTGCGCCTGACGACGGCGCTCTATTACACGCCGTCCGGCAAGTCGATCCAGGGCAAGGGCATCACGCCCGACATCAAGGTCGACCAGCCGTTGCCGCCGGACCTGCAGGGCAGGGATCTGACGCGCGGCGAGTCGGACCTCAAGGGCCACATTAAGGGCAGCGACGAGGGCGATACCGGTTCGGGCTCGGCAGCCTATGTGCCGCCGGAGCCGAAGGACGACCTGCAGCTCATCTTTGCCGAGCAGTTGCTGCGCGGCGAAAAGACCGATCCGGCGTTCCCGCCGAATCCGGACAAGGCTGTGCTGAACCAGTAGGGGCTGTGCTGAACCAGTAGGGCCGTGCTGAACCAGTAAAGGTCGATCAGCCGGACAACAGGTCTGGCTGCCTGATCGAAGCGATGTAATGCTGCCGGGGCTGCAAGGCCCCGGCAGTTTGATTCGGGGGAACCGCGGCTGGGGATGCGGCTTGGCTGACATCGGCAACGACATCGAACGCCCGCTAGGGCAGGCAGTCCGGCCGCCGCGCGCGGCCCGCAGGATCAGCGCCGGTGTGGTCGCGGCCACGCTTCTGGTGCTGGCCGTAGTCGGCGTCTCCGGCGCGATTGCGCTGCGCGAAAGGCCGTTTCGAAAGACGGAAGAAATCGCCGTTTCGACACCGAAGACGACAGCGGTGGTCGAACCCGCAGTGCCGGCCAAGGAGCCGGCATCGAAGGCGGAAGCAGCATCCAAGATGGGCGGGCCGCAGATCATCCATATGCCGACCGAAGTTGACGGTGGTCCGCCCAAGGCGGCCATTGTCATTCGCGACCCTTCGACGATCGGCCAGAACCTGAGGATCGCGCATATTCCCGACAAGGCGCTGGTCGAGGCCGGCGAAACCGGCCCATTGCCGGTTCGTGCCGCTGACGGCAGGCGGCCGTTCGATGTCTATGCGCGGCCGTGGTCCGGTGCGCGCGGTGCGCGTGTGGCGATTGTCATCGGCGGGCTAGCCGTGTCGCAGACCGGCACGCAGTCGGCCATCGCCAAGCTGCCGGCCGAAGTGACGCTGGGCTTTGCGCCGCAGGGCAACAGCATCGGCCGATGGATGCAGGCGGCGCGGCAGAGAGGCCATGAGATCGTCATGCAGGTGCCGCTCGAACCGTTCGATTATCCGAACGTCAATCCCGGCCGCAACACGCTGACGGTCGCGGCGACGGCGGATGAGAATTTGAAGAATTTGCGCTGGGCGCTGTCGCGGACGACCAACTACACCGGCGTCATGAACTATATGGGCGCGCGTTTTTCGGCCGATGCGGCGGCGATGGGGCCGCTGATGGACGAGCTCGGCAGGCGCGGCCTGGCCTATGTCGACGACGGTTCGTCGGCGCGCAGCCTGGCACCCAACCTGGCGTTGAAAAACGGCGTGCCGTTCGCCGCCGGTGACACGTCGATCGACGCCGTGCGGGACCGCGGCGCCATATTGAAGAAGCTGGACGAACTGGAAGCCACCGCAAGGGCAAAAGGCTTTGCTGTCGGCATCGGCTCGGCCTTCGACCTGACGGTCGACACCGTGTCGTTTTGGGTGAGCGAGGCCAAGAAACGCGGCATCGAGATCGTGCCGATTTCGGCGGTGGCGGTGGATCCGGAAAAAGGTTGAGCATGGCGAAGAAAAAACCGGTCGATCCCGACACGCTGCCTTATCGTCGCTGTGTCGGACTGATGATCCTCAACGGTGATGGGCTGGTCTGGGTCGGGCATCGCATTGCCGAGCCGGACAGCGAATTCGCCGGCACGACGCAACTCTGGCAGATGCCGCAGGGCGGCATCGACAAGAGCGAAGAGCCGCTGCAGGCGGCGCAGAGGGAACTCTACGAGGAAACCGGCATGCGCAGCGTCTCGTTGCTGGACGAGGCGCCGAACTGGATATATTACGACCTGCCGGCCCATCTGGTCGGCATCGCCTTCAAGGGGAAATATCGGGGCCAGACGCAAAAATGGTTCGCCTTCCGATTTCACGGCGACGTGAGCGAGATTGAGATCAATCCGCCGCCGGGCGGCCACACCGCCGAGTTCGATAACTGGGCTTGGCGGCCGATGCAGGAATTGCCCGACCTGATCGTGCCGTTCAAACGTCAGGTCTATGAGGACGTGGTTGCGGCGTTCCGGCATCTGGTTGCGTAGCTTGGCGCAAGCCGCGCTCGCGCCGACCACGGTTGCCGCGTCAGCGCGGTGGCTTTATTGATGGCCAATCCGCTGCAGACGGGGTTGGCATGAACGAGGCCTCCAAAAAATCTCTTTCTGAAAGGGTCGCCGTCAAAGCCGCGCCGATCAGCGAAGCGGCGGCCGGCGCCATATTGACCGTCGATCTCGGCGCCATCCGCGCAAATTACCGGCGGCTCAAGGCGCGCTTGGGTGGCGTCGGCTGCGCGGGTGTCGTCAAGGCCGACGGCTACGGGCTCGGCGGGGCCCAAGTGGCGGCGGCGCTGGCGGCCGAAGGCTGCGCTATTTTTTTCGTCGCGCATCCGACCGAAGGGGTCTTGCTGCGCCAGGCGCTCGGCGCACGGCCAGCGATCTATGTGCTGAACGGCATTCAGCCGGGCGCCGAAAGCGAAGCCGTCGACGCGGAGCTGGGCGCCGTCATCAACAGCGCCTACCAACTCGCCGCCTGGCGCGCGGCGGCGCAGCGGGCCGGCCGCAAGCTCAAGGCTGCAATCCAGGTCGACAGCGGCATGTCGCGGCTCGGCATGGCGGCAGCCGAGGTGGCAGCCGTCAATGCCGATCCGCAGGCTTTCGACGGTATCGACGTCAGCTTCGTGATGAGCCATCTCGCTCGCGCCGACGAGCCCGAGCATCCGGCCAACGAGCAGCAGCGGCTGGAATTCGAGCGGCTGCGCAGGATGCTGCCACCGGCGCCGGCTTCGCTAGCCAACTCCTCCGGCATCTTTCTTGGGCAGCCCTTTCATTACGACCTCGCCCGGCCCGGTGCGGCGCTCTACGGCATCAATCCGGCGCCAGCGGTGGAAAATCCGATGCTGCCGGTGGTGCGGCTTCAGGCAAAGGTCATCCAGACGCGCAGCCTCGATAGGGGAGCCGGCGTTGGCTATGGCCATATTTTTCACGTGACCGATTCGCTGGTCGCCGCAACGATCTCGCTAGGCTATGCCGATGGCTGGCATCGACGCGCGGCCTCAGCCGCCTGGTTCGAAAATGTGCGCTTGCCGTTCCTTGGCCGTGTATCGATGGATTCGATCGTTCTCGACATCTCGGCCCTGCCGCCCGACAGGCTGAAGGCGGGCGACCTCGTCGAACTGATCGGACCGTCGCAGACTGTGGACCAGGCGGCCGGCCATGCCGGCACCATCGGTTATGAAATCCTGACCAGCCTCGGACACCGCTTTCACCGACGCTATGTGAATGGATAGCGCGCGGGCTTTTTTAGGGATGTCGTTGTCCAAAAACCGCTGCTACTTTTGGGCGACATGCTTGGGCACTTGGCGGACGCCGTAAAATCCGGCAGACAGAAAGCCACGATGCCCCGCCCTAAACCCCCTGACAAGACGTCGTTCTGGAGAACTATGCGATGAAGATCTTCGTGCTGGGCAGCGGCGTTATCGGGGTCACCACCGCTTATTATCTCGCGGAGGCCGGCCATGAAGTGACGGTGATCGACCGCCAGAAGGGCCCGGCGCTGGAAACCAGTTTTGCCAATGCCGGCGAGATTTCGCCCGGCTACGCCTCGCCCTGGGCCGGTCCCGGCGTCCCGTTGAAGGCGATCAAATGGCTGTTGATGAAGCATGGTCCGCTGGTGGTGCGGGCGACTCTCGATCCGCATATGTGGGTGTGGCTGGTCAGGATGCTGCGCAACTGCACGGCCGAGCGCTATGCGGTGAACAAGGCGCGCATGGTGCCTTTGGCCGAATACAGCCGCGACACGCTGAAAGCGCTGCGCGAGGCGACCGGCATCGCCTATGACGAGCGCGCCAAGGGAACGCTGCAGCTTTTTCGCACGCAACAGCAGCTCGACGGCACTGCCGGCGATGTCGAGGTGCTGAAGACATACGGGGTTCCCTACGAGATTCTCGATCCCGACGGCTGCATCGCGGCCGAGCCGGGGCTGGCAGGCGTGCGTGAAAAATTTGTCGGAGGTCTGCGACTGCCGGGCGACGAAACCGGTGACTGCAAAATGTTCACCGACCGTCTGGCCGAGCTCTGCGTGGCGCGCGGCGTTACCTTCGAATACGACACGTCGATCAGGCGGATTGTCCGCAAGCGCAACCGTATCGCCAACATCAATACGAGCAAAGGTTGGAAGGCTGCCGACGCCTATGTGATGGCGATGGGCAGCTATTCGGCCAAGTTCATGCGCAGCCTGAAACGACCCATCCCAGTCTGTCCGGTCAAGGGCTATTCGATCACCGTGCCGATCAAGGATGCTGCCGCAGCACCGGTGTCGACGGTGATGGACGAGACCTACAAGGTGGCGATCACCAGGCTCGGCGGCCGCATCCGGGTCGGTGGCACGGCGGAGATTTCCGGCTTCGACCTGACGTTGCATGAATCGCGGCGGCGCACGCTCGAACATTCGCTCGGCGACCTATTTCCAGGCAGCGGCGACATGCGGTCGGCGACCTTTTGGTGCGGGTTGCGGCCGATGACGCCGGACGGGCCGCCGCTAATCGGCCGCACCGAGTTTTCCAACCTCTATCTCAACACCGGCCACGGTACGCTCGGCTGGACCATGGCCTGCGGCTCGGCCAAGGTCCTGGCCGACATCATTTCCAGCCGGGTGCCGGACATCAATGTCCGCGATCTTGGACCGGAGCGGTACCAGCGGTAGGATCGGAAGGTGCTTCATCCATTTGAGCGGGGTGAGAAACTTGCCGCGCAATTTGGGATCAAGGTCAATACACTTCGCCGCGTCAGATGAATATCGTCAGACGAACAGGCTTCGCTCCCGTTCCACCGCCTTGGTGATGAAGCTCGCGACGATCTGGACGCGGCGCAGCGGTCTGACGGATTCGTGATAGACCAGCCAGTAGGCGCGGCGGATGGGCGCGACAATGTCGACAGCCACCAGTTCCGGCATCGAACGGGCGACGAAGGTGTGCAGGATGCCGATGCCGGCGCCGGAGCGCACCGCTTCGGCCTGGCCGAGTGCCGAGGAGATGGCGAAGCTCGTGCGCCAGTCGGCGCTGAACTCGGCCGCATAGTCGAGCGAGGGGCTGACGATGAGGTCCGGCACATAGCCGATCAGTGCGTGCCGGCCGAGCTCGGCCGGCGTCTGGGGCAGGCCATGCGCTTCGGTATAGGCGCGGGACGCGAACAGGCGGAGCGTGTAATCGACCAGCTTTCCCGCCACCAGCCTGCCTTCGGTCGGCCGCTCCACGGTGATAGCGATGTCAGCCTCGCGTCTGGACAGCGAGAAGGAACGCGGCACCGGCACCAGCTGGATGGTGAGTTCGCGGTGAAGCGCCGTCAGTGCGCCGAGGCGTTTGGCCAGGAAGGCGACGCCGAAACCATCAGGCGCGCCGATGCGCACGGTGCCGGAGACATCGTCGCCTTCGCCCGCCACGATCGAGCGCGCGGCGATCATGTCGCCTTCCATGCGCTCGGCGATGTCAAGGAAACGCTCGCCCGCCGGCGTCAACTCGCTGCCGGTGGTCAGCCGGCGAAAGAGTTTTGCGCGCAGCGCATCCTCGAGTGCGGCGACGCGGCGCGAGACGGTGGCGTGGTTGAGCTCCAGCCGCTTGGCCGCGCCAAGGATCTGGCCGGCACGCGCCACCGCCAGAAAGATGCGGACGTCATCCCAGTTCATGAGGAGGGTCCGGATGACAATCGTCGACGTTGCGTTCCGTGGCACCCCCCTCTGTCCTGCCGGACATCTCCCCCTCAAGGGGGGAGATTGGCAGCTCCGCTGACAGCTCTTCCTTAACAGCGTCGATGTTTGGCGAAGGCAAAGATGACAGCGCAATCTCCCCCCTTGAGGGGGAGATGGCCGGCAGGCCAGAGGGGGGTGTGAAGGAACGCAATCTCTCAATCCCTGCAGCGATGAACCGGCACCCTATCATTTGCGGCAATTGATGCACAGGCGTCGTCCGCTATCTATTTTCCGCACAACGGTTGCGTGTTCGCTCGCGTTGCCATCGGCCGCACAAAGGCGGACAATGCTGCATCACAAATACAGGGAGAGAAACCATGATCGAATACGGTCATTTCATCGGCGGCAAGCGTGTCGCTGGGACCAGCGGCCGCAAGCAGGACGTCATGCAGCCAATGGACGGCACGGTACGCGGCACCGTGGCACTGGCTTCGCAGGCGGAACTGCGTGCGGCGGTGGAAAACGCCAAGGCGGCGCAGCCCGGCTGGGCGGCGACCAACCCGCAGCGGCGCGTGCGCGTGTTGATGAAGTTCCTCGAACTGGTCGCCAAGGAGTATGATGCGCTGGCCGACATTCTGGCGCGCGAACACGGCAAGACCATCGCCGACGCCAAGGGCGACATCCAGCGCGGCCTGGAAGTGGTCGAGGCCTGCATCGGTGCACCGCATATGATGAAGGGCGAGTTCACCGACGGCGCCGGCCCCGGCATCGACGTCTATTCAATGCGCCAGCCGCTCGGCGTCGTTGCCGGCATCACGCCGTTCAATTTTCCGGCGATGATCCCCTTGTGGAAGATCGCGCCGGCTATCGCTTGCGGCAACGCCTTCATCCTGAAGCCTTCGGAGCGCGATCCAGGCGTGCCGATGCGCATCGCCGAATTGTTCATCGAGGCCGGCCTGCCAGCGGGCATCCTCAACGTCGTCAACGGCGACAAGGACGTGGTCGACGCCATCCTCGACGACCCTGACATCAAGGCTATCGGTTTCGTCGGCTCGACGCCGATCGCCCAGTACATCTATTCGCGCGGCTGCGCGGCCGGCAAGCGCGTGCAGTGCTTCGGCGGCGCCAAGAACCACATGATCATCATGCCCGACGCCGACATGGACCAGACCGTCGACGCGCTGATCGGCGCCGGCTACGGCTCAGCCGGCGAGCGCTGCATGGCGATCTCGGTGGCTGTCCCGGTCGGCAACGACACCGCCAACCGGCTGATGGAAAAGCTGGTGCCGCGTGTCGAAAGCCTGAAGGTCGGCCCGTCGACGGATTCGTCCGCCGATTTCGGTCCGCTGGTGACGGCGCAGGCGCTGGAGCGGGTCAAGGGCTATGTCGACACCGGCGTCAGGGAAGGCGCCAAGCTGGTCGTCGACGGCCGCGGCTTTTCCATGCAGGGCTATGAGAACGGGTACTATATGGGCGGCTGCCTGTTCGACAACGTGACCGCCGACATGCGCATCTACAAGGAGGAGATCTTTGGGCCGGTGCTCTCGGTGGTGCGCGCGCCGACTTACGAGAACGCGATCAAGCTCGCCAACGACCACGAAATGGGCAACGGCGTCGCCATTTTCACCCGCGACGGTGATGCGGCCCGCGACTTCGCCTCGAGGGTCCAGGTCGGCATGGTCGGTATCAATGTGCCGATCCCGGTGCCGATCGCCTACTACACGTTCGGTGGCTGGAAAGCGTCTTCCTTCGGCGACCTCAACCAGCACGGACCGGACGCATTCCGTTTCTACACCAAGACCAAGACGGTGACCTCGCGCTGGCCGTCCGGCGTGAAGGACGGCGCCGAATTCGTCATCCCGACGATGAACTAGCCGGACGGTTGCTTGTTTGCGCGTCCTCGCCTTCGGCTGCGGGCGCGCGGGCAGGCGTGAAGGACGAGGCCGAATTCGTCATCCCGACGATGAATTAGCCGGTCGGTTGCTTGTTTGCGCGTCCTCGCCTTCGGCTGCGGGCGCGCGGGCAGGCGTCAAGGACGGTGCCGAATTCGTCATCCCGACGATGAATTAGCCGGTCGACAAACAGCTCCAGATTTTATGATTGAAGACGAAAAGGCCCGGCTAGAAACCGGGCCTTTCTGTTGGCCGGTCTCGCACCGTATCTGCGTGAACGCTAATGTGATGGAACCAGGCGGGCAGCAGAAGTCTTAAAATTGCAATCCCGCGGCGAAGCAGGCGCGGCAGATCAACCAATGGCGCTGGCGACAGCTTCGGGCACCGGCCGGCGCAAGGAGGTGTCAGATGACGCGTCTTATGGTGTCGATACTTTGCGCGGCGGCTGCCGCCCTTTCCGCCGCCCCGGCAACAGCGGCCGACCAATGCGCGCCACGAGCCGACATGATCAAGGCGCTCGGCGAGAAGTTCCGGGAAAATCCGACCGCGCTCGGCGTCGTCAATCCGAATGTGATTGTTGAAGTCTTCGTTTCCGACCAGGGCACCTGGACCATCCTCGCCAGCGACACACGCGGTCAAAGCTGCGTGGTTTCGGTGGGTGAAGGCTGGGAGGGCGCGATGACGACAGCGGCGCTGCCAGGTACCTGAGCCCGCCTAACGGGTGCAGCCGCCTTAGCATAGCCGCGCCAGGCCGCGGTTCTCGTGACGACCATGAAACGGATCCACAGGCGCCCCAGCGGGCGCCTGCTTGCGCTTTTTCCTTGCCGACACCATATATGGAACATAGTGGGAACATTAGGAATCGTCCCCGCTGATGACAGACCGGAACACAGAAAGGAACGACGCGATGACGTCGGAACCCGGCCTGAATCGTTCCGGCAAAATGAGGGCTCTCCCTTTGCCGGACGTGATAGCAAAGGAAGTGCCCTATGGCGCGCAAATCGCTGTTGGTTGGGTTGAAAACCCTGATTCTTGCTGGGGCATTGGCGGTGGGTACGAACGCCACAAGCGCCCAATATCAATATTGCGTTGAACATGGCGATCTCGTCGCCCACCTGAGCGAGCAGTTCCAGGAAAGACAGTTTGCTATCGGGCTGATCGGTCATATGGCGATTATGGAAGTCTATGTCGCCGACAGCGGAAGCTGGACGATCATCGTCACCGACGTCGACGGCAGAAGCTGCATCGTCGCGGCCGGCGAACATTGGGAAAACGTGGTGATCCCGACCGACCAGGACGCATGACCGAATTGAGCGATGCTCAGCGCCTGGCAGCCGCCGGATGGACGGATCAAAGAGCCGGCCAAGGTTGCTGCCGATCTCCTAGCGCGTCGCAGCCGCCTCGGCATGGCCGCGCAGCAGCGCCATCAGGCGCTTGGCATCTTTGGCGGCGGCGTCTTCGTCGCCGGCGAGGATCGAGCGGATCAGCGCGACGTGGTGCTCGGCCGATTCCGCCAGTCCGGTTTCGGCCTTGTAGCGGAACCAGAAGCGGCGGCTGTGGGTCTGCAAGGGGGCAGCCAGCCGCGCAGCGAAGGGATTGTCGGCCGCCAGCGCCAGCGCCTCGTCGAGCGCCTTGTCGGCCTGAATGAAGGCCAGCACATTGCCTGATATCACCGCCTTCTGCATCGCCAGCGCTGCATCGTGAAACAGATCGGCAGCCTCACGGGTGACGAAGCGGGCGGCCGAGCGGGCAAGAACCACCTCGACGCCACGCCGTGCATCGAGAACGCGCAACCAGTCGCCGGGATGGAGCGGGGCAATGGCGATGCCGGCACGCGGCCGGACATCCAGCAGTCCCTCCCACGCCAGCCGCTGGATCGCCTCGCGCACCGGCGTGCGGCCGAGCCCCAGCCTGTCGATCAGCGCGCCCTCGGTGATGAAGCTTGCAGGCGCCAGTTCGAGCGTCACGATCATGTGCTCGAGCAGGCGGTAGGCTTTCGCCGCCACTGGCTCGAATGCCGGGCTTGTTTCATTGAATATCAAAGGCGAGCTCCTGATATATTTTTGATATATCATAGCGAAATCCGTGTTGACAGTCCGTTTCTTAATAAATATACGACTGATATATCAGATGGAGCGACCGCTATGTGGACCGGAGTTTTCCCCGCCGTCACGACCAAATTCACTGAGGACGACAGCCTCGACCACGCCGAGATGGAGCGCTGCTTTGCGCTGCAGATGCAGGCCGGCTGCGACGGCATCATCGTCTGCGGCTCGCTCGGCGAGGGGCCGATGCTCTCGCATGACGAGAAGATCGACGTGCTGAAGACCGCGCAGAAGATCGCCGGCAAGAGGCCGGTTCTGCTGACGGTCAACGAAGCCGGCACGCGCGAGGCGGCGGCGATTGCGCGCCGCGCCGCCAAAGAAGGCGCTAACGGGCTGATGGTGGTGCCGAGCCCGATCTACCACACCAACGCTGAGGAGACGGTCGCGGCACTGCGCGCTGTCGCCGAGGCCGGCGACCTGCCGGTGATGATCTATTCCAACCGGCTTGCCTATCGCGTCGACGTCACCGTCGACCAGATGGAGGAACTGGCGAAGGACAAGCGTTTCGTCGCCATCAAGGAATCCTCCGACGACATCCGCCGCTCGACCGAGATCATCAACCGCTTCGGCGACCGCTACGACCTGTTCACCGGCGTCGACAATCTGGCGTTCGAGGCGCTGTCGGTCGGCGCCATCGGCTGGGTGGCGGGGCTGGTCACTGCGTTTCCGCGCGAGACGGTCGCCATCTACCAGTTGATGAAGCAGGGTCGCCGCGAGGAGGCGCTGAAAATCTACCGCTGGTTCCGGCCGCTGCTCGACCTCGACGTCTCGACCTATCTCGTGCAGAACATCAAGCTCGCGGAAGTCCTGGCGATCAACACCAACGATCGCGTGCGCATGCCGCGCCAGCCGCTGTCGGGCGAGCGCCGCAGGATGGTCGAAAAGATCGTCAGGGATGCACTGGCGGTGCGGCCGGCACTGCCACAATTCTAAGGGGTGGCAATGTCGCAGACCCCCTCATCCGGCCGCTTCGCGGCCACCTTCTCCCCGAGGGGAGAAGAGGTCGCCAACGCTGGCGTCAGTCTCTTCTCCCCGACGGGGAGAAGGTGGCCCGAAGGGCCGGATGAGGGGGCTGGCTACAAGGTACCGAGCGATGCGGAGGTCGAGCCATGCAGCGTGGCGCGCAGCCATGAATAGCGATGCTGCAATCGACATCGCCATTATCGGCGGCGGCATCATCGGCATCTGTGTCGCCGCCTATCTGGCCGAGGCAGGACGAAACGTCACGATCTTCGATCGGACGGGGATCTGCGAGGAAACGAGTTCCGGCAATGCGGCCGCCCTGGCCTTTTCCGATGTGCTGCCGCTGGCCCACAAGGGCATGATCAGGCACCTGCCGAAATGGCTTGCAGATCCGCTCGGCCCGCTCAGCATCCCGCCCGCCTATCTGCCGAAGCTGCTGCCCTGGCTTGTCCGCTTCTGGCGCGCCGGGCGAAGCGACCGCTACGAGGCCAGCCTCGTGGCGCAGGCTGGGATGATGCGGCTCGCCGAAGCCGAATGGGCCGGGCTGATGGCGCGCTCGGGCACAGGAAACATGCTGCGCGAGGATGGCTCGCTCGAACTTTACGAGAGCGAGGCCGAGTTCAAGGCGTCGCTGTCCGGCTGGGCGGCCAGGCAACGGTTTGGCATCGGCTTCAGCCATGTCGAGGGCGATGCTCTCGCCGCCTTGCAGCCGGGCCTGTCGCCTCGCTTCGTCAAGGGCACCTTCGTACCCGGCTGGAAGACCGTCGCCGATCCGAAATTATTGGGCAAGGCGATCTGGGCCTATGCCGAGAAGAACGGCGCGCGTTTCGAAAAGGGCCGCATCGACCGTGTCGAAGCGGGGCAGGATGGCGCAACGCTGATACTGGCCGATGGCACGGTGCGGCAAGCAAAACGCCTCGTCATCGCCGCCGGCGCGTGGTCGCATCTCCTGGCGAAACATCTCGGCGACCGCATCCCGCTCGAAACCGAGCGCGGCTACAACACGACGCTGCCGAAGACCGCCTTCGACGTGAAGCGGCAATTGATCTTCTCCGGCCATGGTTTCGTCATCACCCCGCTCGAAACCGGTGTACGCGTCGGCGGCGCGGTCGAACTCGGCGGTGTTGAGCGGCCGCCCAACTACGCCCGCTCGAAAGCGCTGCTCGACAAGGCGCAAAAATTCCTGCCGGGGCTTGATCCGGCCGGCGGCCGCGAATGGATGGGGTACCGGCCGTCGCTGCCGGATTCGCTGCCGGTGATCGGTGGCGCCAGGCAGGCCGGCACAATAGTCTATGCCTTTGGCCACGGCCATCTCGGCCTGACCCAGGCGGCGGCCACCGGACGGTTGATCCGCGAACTTGTTCTCGGGCAAAATCCCGCGCTTGATCTTTCTTCCTTTTCTCCGAACCGTTTCTGATAGGGTCCAAAAATGGCGCGCCATTCCTTCTTCTGCATCGACGGCCACACCTGCGGCAATCCGGTGCGGCTTGTCGCCGGCGGCGGACCGCTGCTCCAGGGGTCGACGATGATGGAGCGGCGCGCGCATTTCCTGGCCGAGTATGACTGGATCCGCACCGGGCTGATGTTCGAGCCGCGCGGCCATGACGTGATGTCCGGCTCGATCCTCTATCCGCCGACGAGGCCCGATTGCGACATCGCCATCCTGTTCATCGAAACCTCGGGCTGCCTGCCGATGTGCGGTCACGGCACCATCGGCACGGTGACGATGGCCATCGAGCACGGGCTGATCAAGCCGAAGACGCCGGGTTTGCTCAGGCTGGACACGCCGGCCGGCCTGGTCATCGCCGAGTACAAACAGGTCGGCGAATATGTCGAGGAGGTGCGCATCACCAACGTGCCCTCCTTCCTCCATGCCGAGGGACTGACGGTCGAATGTCCGCAGCTCGGCGAGATCAGCGTCGATGTCGCCTATGGCGGCAATTTCTACGCCATCGTCGAGCCGCAGAAGAACTATCGCGACATGGCCGACCATTCTGCCGGCGACCTCATCGCCTGGAGCCCGGTGGTGCGGCAGCGTCTCAACGAGAAGTACTCCTTCGTGCATCCGGAGAATCCGGGCATCGACCGGCTGTCGCATATCCTGTGGACGGGCGCGCCGACCGACCCCAAAGCGGATGCGCGCAATGCCGTTTTCTACGGCGACAAGGCGATCGACCGCTCACCGTGCGGCACCGGCACCTCGGCGCGGATGGCGCAGCTTCATTCCAAGGGCAAGCTTAGGGCTGGCGACAATTTCGTCCATGAATCGATCATCGGCTCGCTGTTCAAGGGCAAGGTCGAGAAGGAAGTCACCGTCGCGGGCAAGCCTGCAATCATCCCATCGATCGGCGGCTGGGCGCGCATGACCGGATTGAACACGATCTTCATCGACGACCGCGATCCGTTCGCGCACGGATTCGTCGTCAAATAGAGAGGATCCTGACCCAGGGGAAACGAAAGGAGCGCAAAATCGATTGCCGTCGACAGCGCAACGATCCCTCTCATCAACTTATTTTGACGGCGATTTCTTCGAAACGGGGTGCATGATACGGCTGAATCGTCAATGACATTGCGTTATGCCAATGGTAGGGTCCACGATAGTCCAGAGGCCGGAAGGAAAAGAACGGGCAATCCGATTGCGTGCTTCAAAATCAGGCATGACGATTAAAAAATCACGTTGCAATCCGGGCTCGAAACTTTACGACTAGGGCAAATACGAAAAGGAATGCGTCTGCATGGGCGACATTCCAGGGGAGCCACGACAGCATGCAGTACTTTGTCCAGCAGCTTATCAATGGGCTGACGCTGGGATCGATCTATGGGCTGATCGCGATCGGCTACACGATGGTCTACGGCATCATCGGCATGATCAATTTCGCCCATGGCGACATCTTCATGGTCGGGGCCTTCGCCGCACTCATCGTTTTCCTCATCCTCGGCGCACTGTTCTATTCGCTGCCGATCGTCATCGCACTTCTGGTCATGATGATCGTGGCGATGCTTTTGACCAGCCTGTACAATTGGACGATCGAAAAGGTGGCCTATCGGCCGTTGCGCGGCTCGTTCCGGCTGGCGCCGCTGATCACCGCGATCGGCATGTCGATCGTGCTGTCGAACTTCGTCCAGGTGACGCAAGGGCCGCGCAACAAGCCGGTGCCGCCGATGGTGTCCAAGGTCTACAATATCGCGGGCATCAGCGTGTCGCTGAAGCAGATCATCATCGTCCTGGTCACCGTGATCCTGCTCGCGATCTTCTGGTATCTCGTCAACAGGACCGCGCTTGGTAGAGCGCAACGCGCCTGCGAGCAGGATCGCAAGATGGCTGCACTGCTCGGCATCGACGTCGACCGCACCATCTCGATCACCTTCGTCATGGGCGCCGCCCTTGCCGCCGTCGCCGGCACGCTGTTCCTGATGTATTACGGCGTCGTGGTGTTTTCCGACGGCTTCACGCCCGGCGTGAAGGCGTTCACCGCGGCCGTGCTCGGCGGCATCGGCTCGCTGCCCGGCGCCGTGCTCGGCGGGCTGATGATCGGCTTCATCGAGAGCATGTGGTCGGCCTATTTCTCGATCGACTACAAGGACGTCGCCGCCTTCTCCATCCTGGCGATCGTGCTGATCTTCCTGCCTTCCGGCATTCTCGGCCGGCCAGAAGTCGAAAAGGTCTGAGACCATGGCCGTCACCGCATCTCCGGAACGCGACGTCGTCGCTACCCCCGTCCAGCGTGCCACGCGCGAGGCGCTTTACGCGGGCGCCATCTCGCTTGGCCTGTTCGTGCTGTTCATCGGCCTGAAGACCGATCAGAACATCAGCAACGAGCTGATCCTGGTGCAGCGCTGGGGCCTGCTCGCCGTGGTGATGATCGCCACGATGGTCGGCCGCTTCCTTTACGTCGCCTATGGCCAGCCCTTCCTGGCCAAACAGAAGATCGCCGATGTCGCCACCGGCCTGTTGCCAGTCAGCGTCGCGACGCGGTTCTTCCGGTTGCCGTATTTCATCGCGGCCATCGCCATAGTGGCCGTGCTGGTTCTTCTGGCCGGCTCCCTCGATGGTTTGCTGGGGCCGGCTCTTGCCGGTTATGCACGGTTCGTGCGGGCGCTGGCGATCATCTATGCACTGGCCTGGGTGATCTATTATTTCCGGGCCTTCATTCTTGCGCATTTCTCGGGCCTGGGCATAACCGCGCTGGCGCTCTATCCGATCGTCGTCGTGCTGGTGCTTGCCCTCTATACGGGATCGATGGTGGGCGGCTTCCAGGGCTCGCTGAAATGGGTCGACAATTTCGGCATCCAAATCCTGATCTATGTGATGCTGGCCTGGGGACTGAATATCGTCGTCGGCCTCGCCGGTTTGCTTGACCTCGGCTATGTCGCCTTCTACGCCGTCGGCGCCTATGCCTACGCGCTACTCGGTACCCATTTCGGCCTGTCGTTCTGGATCCTGCTGCCGGCTGCCGGCGCCATGGCCGCGTTCTGGGGCGTCATGCTCGGCTTTCCGGTGCTGCGCTTGCGCGGCGACTATCTGGCGATCGTGACGCTCGCCTTCGGCGAGATCATAAGGCTGGTGATCATCAACTGGCGCGAAGTGACCAACGGCTCGGCCGGCATTTCCGGTATCCCAAAGGTCTCTTTCTTCGGCCTGATATCGTTCAACGTGTCGGATCCGAACTACATCTCGAAGGTTCTCGGCATCGCCCAATCTGGCGCCTACTACAAGATCTTCCTCTACTACCTGATCCTTGGGCTCTGCCTGCTGACGGCCTTTGTCACCATAAGGCTCAGGCGCATGCCGGTCGGCCGCGCCTGGGAAGCGCTGCGTGAAGACGAGATCGCCTGCCGCTCGCTCGGCATCAACACCACCACCACCAAGCTCACCGCCTTTGCCACCGGCGCCATGTTCGGCGGCTTCGCCGGCTCGTTCTTCGCCGCAAGGCAAGGCTTCGTCAGCCCCGAATCCTTCATCTTCCTGGAATCGGCGATTATCCTCGCCATCGTCGTGCTCGGTGGCATGGGCTCGCTTGTCGGCATTGCCGTCGCCGCCCTGGTGATGATCGGCGGCACCGAGGCGCTGCGCGAACTCGATTTCCTGAAGCAGGTCTTCGGCCCAGATTTCACGCCTGAACTCTACCGCATGCTGCTGTTCGGCATAGCCATGGTCATCGTCATGGTGTGGAAGCCGCGCGGCTTTGTCGGCAGCCGTGAACCGACAGCCTTCCTCAAGGAGCGCAGGGCCGTATTCGGCTCCTTCACCAAGGAGGGCCACGGCTGATGAGTGGTGCGAGCCCATCCATGAACGATGCCATCCTGCAGGTCGAGCATATGTCGATGAAGTTCGGTGGCCTGGTCGCCATCGGCGACCTGTCCTTCCAGGCCAGGCGCGGCGAGATCACCGCGCTGATCGGGCCGAACGGTGCCGGCAAGACCACCGTGTTCAACTGCATCACCGGCTTCTATAAGCCATCGGAAGGCATGATCACGCTCAGCCGGCGCGACGGCTCGAGCTTCTTGCTCGAACGCTTGCCGAACCACGAGATTCCGGCGCGCGCCAAGGTCGCCCGCACGTTCCAGAACATCCGTCTGTTCTCGGGCATGACGCTGCTCGAGAACCTGCTGGTGGCGCAGCACAACAAGCTGATGAAGGCTTCCGGCTACACCGTCCTCGGCCTGTTCGGCTTCAGCGGTTATCGCAAGGCTTCGGCCGAGTCGATCGACCTGGCCAAGCACTGGCTGGAGAAGGCCAACCTCGTCGACCGAGCCGACGATCCGGCCGGCGACCTGCCCTATGGCGCGCAGCGGCGCCTGGAAATCGCCCGCGCCATGTGCACGGGGCCTGAGCTTCTGTGCCTCGACGAGCCGGCCGCCGGGCTCAATCCGAAGGAATCAATGGCGCTCAATGCACTGTTGATGGACATCAAGGATAACACCGGCACCTCGATCCTGCTGATCGAGCACGATATGGCGGTGGTTATGCAGATTTCGGACCACGTCGTGGTGCTCGAATATGGACGCAAGATCTCCGACGGCAATCCGCAATCGGTGAGGACCGATCCGCGCGTCATCGCGGCCTATCTCGGTGTCGACGACGAGGAGGTAGAGACCGTGCTGACCGAGGTCGGCGACGAGGACGTCATCGAGCAACTGGATACGGGCCCGGATTCGGCGCACGGCCCGGGCACATCATCTTCGTATCTCGCCGGACCGGTGACCGACACGGTCGGCCACAGCGAGGGCGAACGGGTCACGGTATCGAAGGGTGCCTCGAAAGCCGGGCAGGTCGACGCAAGGTCGAGCGCTGCGGCAAGCAAGGCAGCCTCCCCGGCGGCAGCCAAGCAATCCTCTGCCGCGAAATCCTCAGCGGCAAAGCCAGCCACCAAGGCTCCGGTAAAGCCGAAGACACCGGGCGTCTCCAACCGGCGCGGAGGGCGTAAATAATGGCCGGCACGACGCTGCTCGATATCAAGGGCGTCCAGACCTACTACGGCAACATCAGGGCGCTGAACGGCGTCGATGTCACCGTCAAGCAGGGCGAGATCGTGGCGCTGATCGGCGCCAACGGCGCCGGCAAGTCGACGCTGATGATGACCATTTTTGGTGCTCCACGGGCGCGGGCGGGCACCATCACCTTCGCCGGCACCGATATCACCCAATTGCCGACCCATGAGATCGCGCGCATGCGCATCGCCCAGTCGCCGGAGGGACGGCGCATCTTCCCGCGCATGACGGTGATGGAAAACCTGCAGATGGGCGCCAGCCTCGACAACCTCCAGCATTACGACGAGGACGTCGAGAAGGTGTTCACGCTGTTTCCACGCCTGAAGGAACGCATTGCCCAGCGCGGCGGCACGCTGTCGGGCGGCGAGCAGCAGATGCTGTCGATCGGACGTGCGCTGATGGCGCGGCCGAAGCTGCTCCTGCTCGACGAGCCGTCGCTGGGCCTGGCGCCGCTGATCGTCAAGCAGATCTTCGACGCCATCCGCGAGTTGAACCGCACGCAGGGGCTGACTGTGTTCCTGGTCGAGCAGAACGCCTTCGGCGCGCTGAAGCTTGCCACGCGCGGCTATGTCATGGTCAACGGCAATGTGACGATGAGCGGCACCGGCAAAGAACTGCTCGCCGATCCGGATGTGCGCGCCGCCTATCTCGAAGGCGGCCATCACTGAGTTCAGGAGTCTTCATCATGCAGGGCATTCTCTATGAGGAACCCTCGGTCTGGCATTTCTTCTTCGTCACCTGCCTGCTTGGCGGCTGGGCGGCATGGATGACGGGCAAGGCCTGCGCCGAAACATGGCGCAGCTTCGTCCAATTGTTCGCTTACATGCTCGGCCTCGGCATCGCCGTAAGGTTCATCCATCACGCACTGTTCGGCGGCACGATGTTCTCGCTGCAGTACTACATCGTCGACACCATTGTCCTGATGATATTGGGCTTCATCGGCTATCAATACACGCGCACCAACCAGATGGTGACACAGTATAACTGGCTCTACGAAAGAGCATCGCTTTTGAGCTGGAAACCAAAAGGTTGACGTTCACCATTAACGCCGTTCCGGGGATGAATCGGCGTGACAAGTGCCTGAAAATCGGCAAAGTACGTTTTCTGCGAGTAAAAGTGGGCATCGCATGAAAGCATCATCCACGCCCACTCTGTAAATGGGAGCGTTTTACATGAGAAAATCACTTTTGTCCGCCGTCGCCCTGACCGCGCTTGTCGCGTTCAGCGGAAGCGCGTGGGCTGACATCCTGGTCGGCGTTGCCGGTCCGATCACCGGTCCGAACGCCGCCTTCGGCGCGCAACTGCAAAAGGGCGCCGAACAGGCTGTCGCCGACATCAATGCGGCCGGCGGCATCAACGGCGAGCAGGTCAAGCTCACGGTCGGCGACGACGTCTCCGATCCGAAGCAGGGCATCTCGGTCGCCAACAAGTTCGTCGCCGACGGCGTCAAGTACGTGGTCGGCCACTTCAACTCGGGCGTTTCGATCCCGGCATCGGAAGTCTACGCCGAGAACGGTATCCTCGAGATCACCCCGGCTGCGACCAATCCGAAGTTCACCGAACGCGACATGTGGAACACCTTCCGCACCTGCGGACGCGACGATCAGCAGGGCAAGGTTGCTGGCGACTATCTCGCCGCGAACTTCAAGGATGCCAAGATCGCTGTCATCCATGACAAGACGCCTTATGGCCAAGGCCTCGCCGACGAAACCAAGAAGGCGCTTGCAGCCAATGGCGTGACCGAGGCCATGTATGAAGGCATCAATGTCGGCGACAAGGATTTCTCGGCCCTCATCGCCAAGATGAAGGACGCGGGCGTCTCCGTCGTCTACTATGGCGGCCTGCACACCGAAGCCGGCCTGATCATACGCCAGCTCGCCGACCAGGGCCTCAAGGCAACCTTCATGTCCGGCGACGGCATCGTGTCAAACGAATTGGCGTCCATCGCCGGCGACGCGGTCGACGGCACGCTGATGACGTTCGCTCCGGATCCGCGCAAGAATCCGAACGCCAAGGAACTCGTCGAGAAGTTCCGCGCAGCCGGCTTCGAGCCTGAGGCCTATACCCTCTACTCCTACGCGGCGATGGAAATCATCGCGGCCGCCGTCGCCAAGACCGGTTCAGCCGATGACGCTCAGAAGGTAGCCGAGACCATCAAGTCGGCCGGCCCCTGGAAGACCACGATCGGCGAGATCGGCTATGATGCGAAAGGCGACATCACCCGTCCGGATTACGTCATGTACACCTGGAAAAAGGGTGACGACGGCAAGTACACCTATGTCGAGAACGCACCCGGCAAATAACCGGACGTTGCTACATGAAGTGCCCGGCGCCTCGCGCCGGGCATTTTTCATGGGAGTTTCATGGGAGTTTCCCGAAAGCTTGATCGGGATTTCGGGGCGTTGTCGGGACCGACACGCAATGTGTTAACGCGATAGATCAAACTAAATCGGTTTAATCGCTTCCTTCGATTTTGTTTGCACTGCAGCATTTTCGCGTTAATCATGTCGTCAGTTCCCTTCCGTTCGCGTCCGGAGCCTGTCCTTGGCAATCTCGAAGATCCTTGTCGCCAATCGCTCCGAAATCGCCATCCGCGTCTTCCGCGCGGCCAACGAACTCGGCCTCAAAACCGTTGCGATCTGGGCCGAGGAGGACAAATACTCGCTGCATCGCTTCAAGGCCGACGAAAGCTACCAGGTCGGGCGCGGGCCGCATCTGACCAGGGATATGGGGCCGATTGAAAGCTATCTGTCGATCGAGGAAGTGATCCGCGTCGCCAGGATTTCGGGCGCCGATGCCATCCATCCGGGCTATGGACTGTTGTCGGAAAGCCCTGAATTCGCCGAAGCCTGCGCCAAGGCCGGCATCATTTTCATCGGACCCAAGCCGGATACGATGCGCAGGCTCGGCAACAAGGTCGCCGCACGCAACCTAGCGATCGAGGTCGGCGTACCGGTAATTCCCGCCACCGATCCCTTGCCGGACGACATGGAGGCGGTGAAGGCGCTCGTCAAGACGATCGGCTATCCGGTGATGCTGAAGGCATCGTGGGGCGGCGGCGGCCGCGGCATGCGCGCCATTCGCTCGGAAGCCGATCTCGCCCGCGAGGTGACGGAGGGCAAGCGCGAAGCGAAAGCCGCCTTCGGCAAGGACGAGGTCTATCTCGAAAAGCTGATCGAGCGCGCCCGCCATGTCGAGGTCCAGGTGCTGGGCGACACGCACGGCAATGCCGTGCACCTGTTCGAGCGCGATTGCTCGATCCAGCGCCGCAACCAGAAGGTGGTCGAGCGCGCGCCGGCGCCGTATCTCGAAATGTCACGGCGCGAAGAGCTCTGCGGTCATGCGCTGAAGATCGCCCGCGAGACGAGCTATATCGGCGCCGGCACGGTCGAATTCCTGCAGGATGCCGACACCGGCAAATTCTATTTCATCGAGGTCAACCCGCGCATCCAGGTCGAGCACACCGTCACCGAGCAGGTGACCGGCATCGACATCGTCAAGGCGCAGATCCACATTCTCGATGGTTTCGCCATCGGCACGGCGGAATCGGGCGTGCCGGCGCAGAAGGATATCAGGCTCAACGGCCACGCGCTGCAGTGCCGCATCACCACCGAGGACCCCGAGCACAATTTCATCCCCGACTATGGCCGCATCACCGCCTACCGCGGCGCTACCGGTTTTGGCATCCGCCTCGATGGCGGCACCGCCTATTCCGGCGCAGTCATCACCCGTTTTTACGACCCGCTGCTGGAGAAGGTGACGGCCTGGGCACCGACGCCGGCCGAGACCATCGCCCGCATGAACCGGGCGCTGCGCGAGTTCCGTATCCGCGGCGTGGCGACCAACCTCACCTTCCTCGAGGCGATCATCAATCACCCGAGTTTCGCCGACAATTCCTACACGACCAAGTTCATCGACACGACACCGGAACTGTTCGCGAGCGTGAAGCGGCAGGACCGCGCGACCAAGCTGCTCAACTATCTGGCCGATGTCAGCGTCAACGGCCATCCCGAGACTCGTGGCCGGCCGCAGCCGAAGGCCGATGCGGCGGCACCGACGGTGCCCTATCTCAACGGCGATGTGCCTGATGGCAGCAAGCAGAAGCTCGACGCGCTTGGGCCGGAGAAATTCGCGGCCTGGATGCGCGCGCAGAAAGAGGTGCTGGTCACCGACACGACGATGCGCGACGGACACCAGTCCTTGCTCGCGACGCGGGTGCGCACATATGACATCGCCGGCATTGCCGGCACCTATGCGCGCGCGCTGCCGCAGCTTTTGTCGCTCGAATGCTGGGGCGGCGCGACCTTCGACGTCGCTATGCGCTTCCTCACCGAAGACCCGTGGGAACGGCTGTCGCTGGTGCGCGAGGCAGCGCCAAATTTGTTGCTGCAGATGCTTTTGCGCGGCGCCAACGGCGTCGGCTACACCAACTATCCCGACAATGTCGTCCAGCATTTCGTCAAACAGGCAGCCGTCGGCGGCATCGACCTGTTTCGCGTCTTCGACTGTTTGAACTGGGTCGACAACATGCGCGTCGCCATGGACGCGGTCGGCGCCGAAGGCAAACTGATCGAAGCGGCGATCTGCTACACCGGCGATATACTCGACCCGACCCGCGCCAAATACGACCTCAAATACTACGTCGCGCTGGCCAGGGAGTTGCAGGCGGCCGGCGCCCATATCGTCGCGGTCAAGGACATGGCCGGGCTTTTGAAGCCCGCGGCGGCACGAGTGCTGTTCAGGGCGCTGCGCGAGGCGACCGATCTGCCGATCCATTTCCACACGCACGACACGTCAGGCCTGTCGGCGGCGACGGTGCTGGCGGCGGTGGACAGCGGCGTCGACGCCATCGATGCGGCGATGGATTCCTTGTCGGGCAACACCTCGCAGCCTTGCCTTGGCTCGATCGTTGAGGCCCTGAAAGGCACCGAGCGGGATCCGGGCCTCGACCCGCAATGGATCAGGAACGTCTCGTTCTACTGGGAGGCGGTGCGCAACCAGTATGCCGCCTTCGAGAGCGACCTGAAGGGGCCGGCCTCGGAAGTCTACCTGCACGAAATGCCGGGTGGGCAATTCACCAATCTCAAGGAACAGGCGCGCTCGCTCGGTCTGGAGACACGCTGGCACGAAGTGGCGCAGACCTATCATGACGTCAATCTGATGTTCGGTGACATCGTCAAGGTGACGCCGTCGTCCAAGGTCGTCGGCGACATGGCGCTGATGATGGTGAGCCAGGACCTGACGGTTGCCGATGTCGAAAATCCGGCCAGGGATATCGCCTTCCCGGATTCGGTCGTGTCGATGCTGCGCGGCGATCTCGGCCAGTCGCCCGGCGGCTGGCCGGAGGCACTGCAGAAGAAGGTGCTTAAGGGCGACAAGCCGATCACCGTGCGACCTGGCTCGCTGCTGAAAGCGGCCAATCTCAAGGCCAGCCGCAAAGAGATCGAAGACAAGCTTGAGCGCAAGCTCAGCGAGTTCGAATTCGCCTCTTGGCTGATGTACCCAAAGGTTTTCTCCGACTTTGCGGCAGCGCAGGAAACCTATGGGCCGGTCAGTGTGCTGCCGACGCCGACCTATTTCTACGGCATGAAGCCGGAAGACGAGATCTTTGTCGACATCGAGAAGGGCAAGACGCTGGTGGTGCGCTGCCTGGCCATCGGCGATGTCGATGAGAAGGGCATGGTCACCGTGTTCTTCGAGCTCAACGGCCAGCCGCGCCGGGTCAAAGTGCCGGATCGCGCGCATGGCGCTTCCGCCGCCAAGGCGCGGCGCAAGGCTGAGCCGGGCAACGAGGCGCATGTCGGCGCGCCGATGCCCGGCGTCGTCTCGGCGCTTGCCGTTGCCGCCGGCCAGGCGGTCAAGGCCGGCGACGTGCTGCTGTCGATCGAGGCGATGAAGATGGAGACGGCATTGCATGCCGAGCGCGACGGCACAATCGCCGAAGTGCTGGTGAAGGCCGGCGAACAGATCGACGCCAAGGATCTGCTGATCGCATTCGGATAAGGTGCGTTGATATTCAGGTGATGCCGGCCTGCAAACGCCGGCCTCCTGCGCTTGCTTACAGCGCCGCGCGCCCCTCGGGCGCGCAAAGGACGCTGTAGTACTTGATTTGCGCATGATCCTTTCCGAAACTCGATCTCGATTTCGGGGATCATGCGCGGGCTCACGTACTTTAAGTACGCTCCGCTCCGGTTCTCGGAAGCCGGCGTTTTCGACTCGGCCTGACCTGAATCTCAACACACCTTAGGTCCTGCCCACCCTTCATGCCGCACCGATAACAGCTTGACCGGTCGCCCCCGGTCGGGCATCGAACCGCTGCAAATTCGCCGCGACAGTTCCTGAGTCGCGGCATGGAAAACGACGCGGAGAAAAAATGGCCGACGACATCACCGAAACCAGCCAGACTGTTGCCGCCGGCCAGCTGCGAGCCTTCATCGAGCGCATCGAGCGGCTCGAGGAAGAGAAGAAGACGATCGCCGACGACATCAAGGAAGTGTTCGCCGAGGCCAAAGGCACCGGCTTCGACACCAAGGCGATGCGGTCGATCATCCGGCTGCGCAAGAAGGATCAGGCCGAGCGGCAAGAGGAGGAAACCATCCTCGACCTCTACAAAGCCGCTCTCGGCATGGTGTAAGGCTGATAACAGCCCTGGGCGCCGGTTGCGGCGCCCTCAACGGGTCGAACCATGAGCGAATTCGACTTCGGCGTCCGCCGCGCCTCTGAATTCCGCCAACGCGGCTTCTGGACGCTGTTCGCTGAACGGCATCCGGAAGAAAGGGCTCTGATGGCGCGGCGCGGACCCTGGTTCTGGCAGCGCGGGCTGCCCGACTTCGCATTGGTCCTTTCCATGTATGTCGCGCCGGCGCAGAACCATGTCGGCGTCTTCTTCGGCCGCAACGAGAAGTTCGGTGCCACGGAAGCCTGGTCGCGGTTGAAGCCGTTCCAGCCGGCGATCGAAGACAGGTTGAAGCTCAGGCCGGAACAGAGTTGCGAGGGCCTCGGCATCAATTCGCTGTGGCGCGTGAACTGCTTTGCTGAGGATAATTGGCCGGCCATGGCCGACTGGCTGGTGACGGAAGCATCGCGCTTCGAGCGCGCCGTTGCCGAGGTGCTGGGCGAGGGTGGCGAAACCGGTTCGTGAAATCGCCTGCCTGTCGGCGGCTTGACCCTAAAGTGCGTCGCGTCTGAAGGGATTCGTGCGACGCGCTTTAGTTTTGTTTTTATGCATGTCGTTACCCCAAAACCGCTGCGCACTTTTGGGCGACATGCATTAGCTCGGCTTCTCCGTGTCGCGGCCGATCGCATCGAGATGGTGTTGCAGCGCCAGATGGTCGAGCGCATCCATCGGCAGATTGGTGAACAGCGAGATGCGGTTGTTGAGCATGCGATAGGCATCGGCAAAGGCAAGGTGCAGTTCGGCCTCGGTGCCGTCTGCCTTGGCTGGGTCCGGTATCGACCAGAGCGCGGTCATCGGATGACCCGGCCAGATCGGGCAAGATTCGTTTGCGGTGCTGTCGCAGAGCGTGAAGATGAAATTCATTTCCGGCGCATCGGGCTCGGCAAACTCGTCCCAGCCTTTCGAACGGGCGAAGCTCGTATCGTAGTTGAGGCTTTCGAGCAGCTGCAGTGCGTAGGGATTGACCTCGCCCTTCGGCTGCGAACCGGCGGAAAAAGCCTTGAACCTGCCGGCACCGATTCGATTAAGGATGGCTTCCGCCATGATGGATCGCGCCGAATTGGCGTTGCAAAGAAACAGCGCGTTGTAGACATTATCGCTCATCTCAAGACCTCCTTGGCAGGCGACTGGATGATGGGGCGGCAGATTCCGGCAACGTATCTTTGCCAAGATGCCGACAAGGGCGACGTAGAAAGGTTTCACGACCGTTTGATGACAATCTGTCAAATCATACGCTTGCGTGCCGATGATCGACTTGCGTTGACAGGCTTGCTGCGTTCGACATTTCTGCGGCTGTCGAAAGAGAAAAGGCCGCGCCGATGAGCGCTCCAAAACCCTTCGAAGGCGAAGGCGGTGAGGCAAGCCGCGCTCTGGGCTTCTTCCGCTCGCGCTGGCAAGGCACGGCCCCGCTCGATCGGCTGTTCTGGCGCGATCTTGTCCTTGTCGGCACGGCGATCAACATCGCAGTGTCGGTGCTGGCGCTGATCCTGCTCGGGCTGAAGCTGCCGCTCGCTCTCGTTCTGGCGGTGCATTTCGCGCCGGTGCCGTACAACTTCTTTCTGACTTTTGCGGTGTGGCGGACAGCCGAGAAATCCGGCGGCGTCAAGGCTTCGCTGATGACGCTGGGGGCTGTGCTGTGGCTGATACTGGTGGTGGTGGTCTGACAGGACGGTGCTGCCGGCAAAGGGCGGCCGAAGCCGTCCTTTGCCGCCGTCGAATCCCAGTCAGGCGGCCGGCTTGAATTTCAGCGCGACGCCATTGATGCAATAGCGCAGGCCGGTCGGTGGCGGGCCGTCTTCGAAGACGTGGCCGAGATGGCTGCCGCAGCGGGCGCAATGGCATTCGGTACGGACCATGCCATAGCTGCGGTCGACGGTCGTCTCGACCGAACCCGGCACCGGGTCGTTGAAGCTCGGCCAGCCGGTGCCGCTCTCGAACTTCAGCTTGGATTCGAACAAGGGCTGGTCGCAGCCGACACAGGAAAAGGTGCCGGCGCGCTTCTCGTGGAGCAGGGCGCAGCTGCCTGGCCGCTCGGTGCCGTGGTTGCGCATCACCGCATATTGCTCCGGCGTCAGCCGGGCGCGCCATTCGGCATCGGTGCGGGTGACTGGGTAGGTGTGGCTATCCATCTTTTTGCCTCTTAGCTCATGCCGCTATTGGGGTTGTCTTCCCAAGTTCGCCTAAAATAGGCATTTGTTACGGCGTTTGCCGGTATTTCCGATGCTGCCGCGAAGAATTCCTCAGGCGATCGCCGCGAGATACCGCGCAACCGACCCTGCAAATGCCGTCTTTGCATCTCCGAGGACGTTCTGGTTCCACCATGCGCCGTAGATACGGTCGAACGCGAAAGGCTCCAGCGCAGCCTCGATGCCGAGCACTTTCGCCGCATTGAGCGGGATGTAGTTCGGGTAGCTGTACATGAAACTGACATGGCGGCGCGTTGGGGTCACCTGCAAGATGTCGCCGGCCAGGATGGCGTCGCCGCCGTCGCGCTTCCAGTGCAGCACCTGGCCACCGGCAAAGTGACCGCCGCAACGGATAAGTGTCAGCGAGGGGTTTAGGGCGCGCGTCTCGCCCTCCCAACTGATAACAGCCGGATGCGGCCGCATGATCCACTGACGGTCATCGGCGTGCAGATAGATCGGCACGCCGCCAAACGCCTCGCTCCACTCGACCATTGCCGAATAATAATGGCAGTGCGAAATGGCGATCGCGGTGAGGCCGCCTCGTCGGTTGATTTCGGCCACCGCCTCGTCGCTGACCATCGAGATGCAGTCCCACAGCACATTGCCGTGCGGCGTTTGTGCCAGCAGCGCCCGCTGACCGATGGCGAAGCGCGGCTCGATGCCGAAGGCGAGCACGCCGGCATCGTCTTTCATCACGATCCGATGCCCGGCGGCGAGCTCTTGCGGCGTGATCCAGGCCTGGCCCTCCCAGCGCACATATTGCCGCTCGTCCTCGCAGATCGGGCAAAGTTGCGGCGGCGTCGCTGCCGCCGCGAACTGGACGCCACATTGCAGACAGAAGAAACAGGTCGGCCGTCCTGTTTTGCGTGAATCCATTTAGTGCTTCCTTGAAAGCTGCTTCGTGGCGGCTTCGAGCCCGGCGAGCGTCAGCGGAAACATGCGGCCGCCAAAGATATCGCGGATCATGGCAATCGAATGGGTAAGACCCCAGTGCTTTTCGCTTTCGGGGTTGAGCCATACCGCGTTCGGCCATTGCTGCAGCAGGCGGCCGAGCCAGACGACGCCTGCCTCCGGGTTCCAGTGCTCGACCGAGCCGCCGGGATGCGCGATCTCATACGGGCTCATCGAGGCATCGCCGACGACGATCACCTTGTAGTCCGGACCGTATTTGTGGAGGAGATCGAAGGTCGGGATTACCTCCGCATGGCGGCGGCGATTGTCCTTCCACACGCCCTCGTAGAGGCAGTTGTGGAAGTAGAAATACTCGAGCTGGCGGAATTCGGCGCGGGCGGCCGAAAACAGCTCCTCGACGCTTCTGACGTGGTCGTCCATCGAGCCGCCGACATCGAAGAACATCAGCAGCTTCACAGCATTGCGCCGTTCGGGCCGCGTCTGCACGTCGAGATAGCCGTGCTCGGCGGTGGCGTGGATGGTGCCGGGCAGGTCGAACTCCTCCTCGGCGCCTTCGCGCACCCAACGGCGCAAGCGCTTCAGCGCGATCTTGATGTTGCGGGTGCCGAGCTCGACGGCATCGTCTAAATTCCTGAACTCGCGCTTGTCCCAGACTTTCACCGCACGGCGGTTGCGGCTTTCGTGCTGGGCGATGCGAACGCCTTCGGGATTGTAGCCATAGGCGCCGAAAGGTGAGGTGCCGCCGGTGCCGATCCATTTCGACCCGCCCTGGTGGCGGCCCTTCTGTTCCTCCAGCCGCTTCTTCAGCGTCTCCATCAGCTTTTCGAAACCGCCCAGGGCCTCGACCAGCTTTTTCTCTTCATCGGTCAGGTGCTTTTCGGCAAGCCGCCGCAACCATTCCTCCGGAATGTTTTCGACGTCGACCGCATTTTCGCCAGCCAGCGCTTCGACGCCCTTGAAGACGTGGGAAAAGACCTGGTCGAAACGGTCGATGTGGCGCTCGTCCTTCACCAGTGCGGCGCGGGCAAGATAGTAAAACCCCTCGACGTCATAGTCGACCAGCCCTGCCTCCAGCCCTTCCAGCAGCGACAGATATTCCCGGAGCGAGACGGGAACCCGCGCTGCCTTCAGTTCGAGGAAGAAGGGGATGAACATCGCATCAATTATAGCAAATCGTATTCGATGAAGCCGGTCCTGCGCGCCACGTGATCGTAGAGCTTGCGCGCGGTGGTGTTGGTCTCGTGCGTCATCCAGTAGACGTTCTTCACCCCGATCTTGCCGGCTTCCTGCTTGACCGCTTCGATCAGTGCGGCGCCGACGCCCTTGCCGCGCACATCCGGGTCGGCGAACAGGTCCTGCAGATAGCAGTTGTTCATCTGCGACCAGCAGGAGCGATGGTAGAGATAATGCGTCAGCCCGACCGCCTTGCCGTCGAGGGTGGCGATGAACCCCTTCGGCTCGAATTCACCTTCAGTGAACAGCCGCTTCCAGGTGACGGCGTAGACGTCTTCCGGCAGCCTGGTTTCGTAGAAGGTGAGGTAGGCGGTCCACAAGCGCCGCCAGTCGGCGTGGTCGGATTGCGCCAGTGGGCGGACAGTGATCTCGGTCATTTTCATTTCCTTCCGAAGCTTCATGAAGCTGCCCCGGTGCCCGGCTGGCGGCAACGGTCCAGCAACGGGAAAGCGCTGTCCGCCCGCCGCATGCCCGGCGCTCCGCTATGGCTCCGGGCGTTCATCGCTCGAAAAGCCGAATCGTCGGCTTTGGCCGCCCGCTACTCACCCCTGCCTTCTCGCCTTGAAAGCCAAGCGCTCGAACAGATGCACGTCCTGTTCGTTCTTCAAAAGCGCACCATGCAATTTCGGCAGTGCGTTCTTCGGGTCGGCGCGCAAATCCTCGGGCGAGATGTCGTCGGCGACCAACAGCCTGATCCAGTCGAGTGCCTCGGAGGTCGACGGCTTCTTCTTCAGACCCGGCACGTCGCGGATCTCGTAGAACTGGGTCAGTGCGGCGCGCACCAGGTTCTGCTTGATGCCGGGATAGTGCACGTCGACATCCTGTGCAGCGTCTCCACATCGGGAAAGCGGATATAGTGGAAGAAGCAGCGGCGCAGGAAAGCGTCCGGCAGTTCCTTCTCGTTGTTGGAGGTGATGATGACGATCGGGCGCACAGCGGCGCGGACCGTTTCGCCGGTCTCGTAGACGAAGAACTCCATCCTATCGAGTTCCTGCAACAGATCGTTGGGGAATTCGATATCGGCCTTGTCGATCTCGTCGATCAGAAGCACGACCTTCTTGCCGGCGGCGAAGGCGTCCCACAGCTTGCCGCGTTTGATGTAGTTCCTGATGTCGTTGAAGCGCTCGTCGCCGAGTTGGCTGTCGCGCAGCCGCGAGACGGCGTCATACTCGTAGAGGCCCTGCTGCGCCCTTGTCGTCGACTTGACGTGCCATTCGATCAGCTCGAGGCCGAGCGCGGCCGCCACTTGCCTCGCCAATTCGGTCTTGCCGGTGCCGGGCTCGCCCTTGACCGGCAATGGCCGCTCCAGCGCGATCGCCGCATTGACCGCCACCATCAGATCCTTGTCGGCGACATAGGCCGCCGTGCCTTCGAAACGCATTTTTGCTCCTCGGTTTCATGGCAACCGTAAGGAGACAGTCCAGCCTGTGCAAGGCGCCGCGGCGAGGGCGCGGTGAAACCTCGTGCCGCGCAGCTGCAAGGCAGGACCTTGTGACGAATTAAGCCACGGAGCATGGCCGTCTCTCTGGCGCTTGGCCGATCGCCAGCCTATATTGGTCGTGACGGTCTGCGCTTCCCGGCAGGAGAACATTTTCCCCGGGGCCTTAATGATCCCTAGGGAGCTGTCCCTGGGAAGACCCGTGGGTTTTCTCATACGGCGCCCACCTACTTTGTAGGTTCCCGGGATCGCTCTCTCCACCGGTTGTGTGGATCGTCACTCGACGCAGAGGATCCACTCACGCTTCGGTGGATCATGCGGTGGAAAACGTCGCTCCTAAAACTCCATCCAAAAATTTGACCTTTCTACCGTCGGCGCATGGCATCCTTGAAAGACCTGAAAAAAAAATTGCGCCGCGAAGCACTCGGGCGCCGCGATGCGCTCGATCCGTTCTGGCGTGTGGAGGCAGCGCTCGAAATGGCCGAGGCGGCGAGGGACAACATTGCGATAGAGCCGGGCCAGATCGTCTCCGGCTTCTGGCCAATGCGCTCGGAAGTCGACGTCCGGCCGCTGATGTTCGCCTTGCGCGAAAAGGGAGCAAGGCTTTGCCTGCCGGCGATTCTCGACAAGACCACCATCGTCTTTCGCGAACTGGTGCGCGGCGCACCGATGATCGACATGGGATTCGGCACCGTCGGGCCGCATGAAGAGGCCGAGGTGCTCGATCCCCAGGTGATGCTGGTGCCGCTTGCGGCCTTCGATGCACGAGGCCACCGGATCGGCTATGGCGCCGGTTATTACGACCGCGCCATCGCGCGGCTGGTCGACAAGGGGCAGCCGCCGCGGCTGATCGGCATTGCTTTCGAGTGCCAGGAGGTGGCGCTGGTGCCGGACGAGCCGCATGACGTGATCATTCCGGAAATACTCACCGAGAGCGGGTTGCGCCGGTTCGCGCCGAAATTGTAGATAAGTTCCTGGACGCATGGTCTTTTCGGAAAGTCATGCAGCTTTCTTGCTTTGCTGACCTTCGGTTCGGGATCATTCTATATGAGACTTCTCTTCCTCGGCGATATGGTCGGCAAGACGGGACGCACGGCGGTGTGGGAACAACTGCCCGGCCTGATTTCGGATTTCAAACTCGACTTCGTCATCGTCAATGGCGAGAACGCCGCCGGCGGCTTCGGCATCACCGAAGAGATCTTTCGCGAGACGATCTCGGCGGGCGCCGACGTCGTCACCACCGGCAATCATGTCTGGGACCAGCGCGACGCGCTGGGTTTCGCGCCGCGCGAGGAACGGTTCCTGCGTCCGTCCAATTTCCCCAAGGGCACGCCGGGGCGGGGTTCCGGCGTCTATATCGCCAGGAACGGCGCGCGCGTTCTGGTCGCCAACATCATGGGCCGGGTGTTCATGCATCCCGAACTCGACGATCCGTTCCAGGCCGGTGAGCGCGAGCTTGCCGCCTGCCCGCTCGGCGAGCAGGCGGATGCGGTGGTCATCGATTTCCATGCCGAGGCGACCTCTGAAAAAATGTGCTTTGCCCATTTCGTCGACGGCCGCGCCAGCCTGGTCGTCGGCACCCACACGCACCAGCCGACCGGCGACCACCATATCCTCAATGGCGGCACCGGCTATATCTCCGACGCCGGCATGTGCGGCGACTATGATTCTTCGCTCGGCATGGACAAGGAGGAGCCGCTCAACCGGTTTCTGTCGAAGGTGCCGAAAGGGCGCTTCGAGGCGGCGACCGGCCCGGCGACGTTGTGCGGCGTCGGCGTCGACATTTCGGATCGCAGCGGCCTGACCGAACGGATTGCGCCGTTTCGTCGCGGACCGCGGCTGGAGGAAACGGCGCCATCGTTCTGGTCATGACATTGATGTAAGCGATTGTACCTAATTGCCGGCTACGCCTGCTTCAGATCGTAAGAGGGGACGACCTCCATGCAGCTCATCGAATTCCTGGCGCCACATTTCGCCTTTGTCTCCGATCCGACCGCATGGGTAGCGTTGCTGACGCTGATTGTGCTGGAGGTCGTGCTCGGCATCGACAATCTGATCTTCATCTCGATCCTGACCAACAAATTGCCGGAGGCACAAAGGGCCCGCGCCCGGCGGCTCGGCATTTCTGCCGCGCTGATCATGCGGCTGGTGCTGCTTGCCACCATCTCGATCATCGTCCAGTTGACGGCGCCGGTATTCACCGCTTTCGGCCACGGGTTTTCCTGGCGCGATCTGATCCTGATCGCCGGCGGCCTGTTCCTCGTCTGGAAGGCGACCAAGGAGATCCACCACACGGTCGATCTCGAGGATCACCAGGACACGATGATGGGCGACACGCTGCAGCTTTCGCTCGCCGGCGCCATTTTCCAGATCCTGCTGCTCGACCTCGTCTTCTCGATCGATTCGATCATCACCGCGGTCGGCATGACCGACGAGATCGCCATCATGTACATCGCCGTCATCGTGGCGGTCAGCGTGATGATGCTGGCAGCCGGGCCGCTCGCCAACTTCATCGCCAAGAACCCGAGCATCGTCATGCTGGCGCTGAGCTTCCTGCTGATGATCGGCATGACGCTGATCGCCGACGGCATGGGCTTCCATGTGCCCAAGGGCTACATCTACGCCGCCATGGGCTTTTCCGCCCTTGTCGAGGGCCTCAACATGCTGGCGCGACGTCGGAGGAAGGCAAAGGCGGGCGCGGGGCACTGAGGCGAGCCGGAACGAATCGACGGCGCGCAGAGCCGTGGGTTCTGTCTCGATCGTCGCGGCCATGCAGAACGGTTGAGACGTCGGAGGGACAGCACCCCATAGGCGCTAACTTAGGGCACGAGCGTTATCCTTGCTGCGGCGGATTGGCTTTTTCGTCGCCTCGGTGGATCGCAGACGTGGCGGATGATTTCGGCAA